>CAZSJH010000001.1:0-51509 GCA_964607105.1 uncultured Rikenellaceae bacterium
ATATCGGTCAGATAATTCATCAGCCTTTGGATCGGTGATCATTTTAAAGTTGCTGTACTCACCCGTGGCAATAAATGGCTGACCCCAGTACTGGATGGTCAGGTCAGGAGTTATATTATAAATTACCCTTATAGACATACTCAATACTTTCTGATCGATCTTGCCAAATATGTACCTGCTTTCATCATTAAAACTTCTATTTGATATATACTGGAATTCATCATAGCGTACAGAATAACTTGGACTAAGTGATATTCTAAGAGTATTTGATGGCCTCATGTTGAGGCTCATGCCGTAGGAATATGACAAAGATACATCTTCAGCCATACCATTTACGCTACCATACAATGAAGCATATACCTTTTTCCTGCTGTCTGTTGAAACATTTGACCAGAATCTCCATTGATTGGGTAGGTACATTGAAGGACCGCCTCTGAGGAAACTGTTTGATGCGTTCTTTAGTCCGAATCCACCACCTAAACCTGCATACCAGAAATTTTTTAGGTTGGCGTTCACGTTATATTCATATCCTATGCCTGCAAGGTTTCCACCGAAATCATTTGCAATATATACGTCATTATTAAGTCTCAGGCTTCTGAAAATGCTGAATGGTTCAGTAAAGTTATATCCTGTCCACAGTACGTTAAGTATCTGGTCAGCTTCCCTCTGGTATCCCATGTCATTCAGCTCCAGACCCGGACTTTTCCAGTTTGACATAAGTAAGAAATTCCACTTTCCCCCTATTTTTCCGGCCTGTAATTTACCACCAAAGCCTGAAAGGCTTGTTCTTTCTTCATCCAGTTCGACGTAATCGGCATCCGGTCTCTGATAATACCTGGCTGAAGACATCTGTGTCCTGGTTATTGCTTCTTCCGATCCTTCCACGTGGCTCATGTACATGCTCATTGACAGCATATAATTTTTTTCTTTGAAGTACTGTTCGAAATCAATTCCTGCTGTTGTGGCATTTTTATGCAGGTAATCCATCCCGGTTCCGTCAAGTCGTCTTATTGTATTTGTGACTGCACCCCCGAGAATTGAATTCCCCTTGTTGAAATCTTTCTGTACGCGGGCCAGTGAATAATTGGTAAGAGGTTCGATTACCTCCGTTGAACCACGGCCTGCACTGTCAATCTTGGCTTTAACCTCGGCTGTTACGCTTTCAATAAAGCCAACTGATAAACCATTCTTTGTTTTTCCTGTGAGTTTGGCTGCCCCTATTATATTTGTAAATGTTGGCACATCGGCATATTCATGTTCGCCGAGCGATAGATCCCGATGTGGATTTCTTCCTATACGCCTTGAATAAAACAGGTTGTCATTACCTACATCACCGTCGCCCAATCCTACATTAAAACTTGTTATGTTATTGCCTTCGATAAAGAAAGGTCGTTTCTCCTCGAAGTATGTTTCAAAGGCAGAAAGGTTAACTTCAGAAGGGTCGGCCTCAACCTGCCCGAAGTCCGGGAAAAGTGTAAGGTCAAGGGTAAGGTTGTTTGTTACCCCTATCTTGGCATCCAGCCCTGCTTTTAGTTTATAGTCGCTGCCTGTTCTATACGGATTACCATCTTCAGCTTCGTAGGTGCCGTATGAAGCAACGCCGTAAGGTGTAATATCAAATTGTTTCCTTGGCTCCACTCCTTCAAGGCCACCAAGTTCGCCTATAAGGTGAACAATGCCGGGAGCGTCACGCGGTATTGCCGGCCAGAAACTCATTTCCTGATGCCTGAAAATCTGGCGTGCTACTATCATTCCCCATACTTCATCAGAACTTTTTTTAAACCTCATCTGGGTAAAAGGTATCTTTAGTTCTGCTGCCCAGCCCCAGTCATGGATATTTGTTTTTGCCAGCCAGATGGGATCCCAGGTGGTATCTTCGTTCTGACCGTCGTTCGACATTATCATATCAAACCTTACACCTGCGGAACTTACTCCATAGACAAAAAGGGTGCGCAGATCATGATAACTGTCGAATCCAATAAAAACTATATCACCCTCACCATTATCCCTGCGGCTCATCCTGTTTGTAATACTGTCAGGGGATGAGTCATAAGCCTTTATGGCTATATACATATTAACGTCGTCAAAGCAAATTTTAAATTCAGTAGGTTGTGAAGGGGGGCGGTTCTCATATGGTTCATGCTGAATCAGGCCACCTTCCCAGTGATTTTGCAGCCAGGCCTCATCGTCAAGATTACCGTCAATAGACGGAGCATTCTCAATGCGCACGGCCTCATAATATTTCTTTTTTGAATCCTGGCTGTTTGCATTTAGAAAAAGCCCTGCAAACAGCAGGAGCACTAGTGTCAGGTTCTTCATATCAGATAATTTAGTATAACTCATATTAAAAGACGAATAAGTCTACGTTATGTTGCAGCTAAGAACTTCATTAAAATATTTCTAAATAATAAAAAGCTAATAAACAATATATATAAAAAATAAGCTTCCTGCCAGGATACCGGAATAATGTATTATGACACTGTGACGGGTTAACTTCAACGAACCAGCTCCTTATCTTAATTATCCCATGATGCAAATCCCTATGCGCTGTGCTGCATTATGATCAGGGACTCTTCAGGTACTAATCTAATCGTCATATAACTGAAGGAATTCATAAGAATTTCCCCGGTGCTCAAGGAAGCGGATAAAATCTTTTCTGGAGATAATCAAAGAAGCAGTGTTATCATTGGGATGAAAGGAGAGATTATCAAATTCGAGTAATTTCTCATCAATGAAAAGGTGTACATGTTTATCATGATCGTTTATCAGCCCGAAAGGGGAAACCGAGCCCGGGTTTAAGCCCAGGTATTTTTTTAGTCGTTTTTCTGATGCGAAAGTGAGCTTACCTTGTTTCAGCCTTGATTCAAGGTCTTTCATGTTAAGTTGTCTCAGGTGTTCCAGTATTACAAGGTAGTGTTTATTGCCTTTATGATTTCGCAGGAATATATTTTTGCATCTTCCTGAATCGTAATTTTTCCAGTATCTGGTTGCTTCCTCTATTGTATTAACAGGGGGATGTTGTCGGTAATGATATGGGATATCAAGTTTATCGAGCAGAATGTAGAGTTCTTTTTGACCCCTCATTATTTATTACTGTCTTTTGATATACTCAAAATCTATTTCTGCAAGGATGGAAAGGTCTTCACCGGCTTCCAGTGAATCTGTATCAGCCGGGTCATATGTCCATGAGATAATCGCTGGTATGCCATCTTCTTTTATTGATTTAATTATCATCACCATATCATAGAGGAATATAGCCGAAGAGGAATTGAAATATTCAAGGTCGAGTTTCAGTACCAGGGGCTTGTCTTCAGTATATGATGACTTATCTGTTTTTAGCTTATCCCTGTAATCAGAAAGCCAATTAATTGCTGGTTCATATGTGGCCCTTACGTTTTCCGGGCTGCTCATACCGGATATCCTGAATATATTTTCATCATGGGATAAAGTAATTTCCGGATCAATGTCTGAGGGGGGTTGATATAATTTCTGCATTTTTTCAGTTTTGTTTATGCAAATATGCAATTTTACTTTGTTGCTGTCAATTATTCTTTATCGAAGAGTTTTCCCCCGTCACTTTCTGCGAGGTAGCCCTTGTCTTCTAATAGTATGTTCTTTTCTGATGCCTCCACCGCCAGCCTGTCACATCTTTCATTACCTTCAATGCCACTATGTCCTTCCACCCATTTGAAAATCACATTGTGCTGGCGGTATATTTTGAGGAAGTGCTTCCAGAGGTCTGCATTCTTCTTTTTCCGGAATGATTTTCTTTCCCACTGGAAAACCCAGCCTTTATTTACGGCATCGGCAATATACTTTGAGTCGGTATATATAACAACATCTGATCCTTTGAATTTCAGTGCTTCCAGTCCTTTTATCACTGCCAGGAGTTCCATCCTGTTATTGGTAGTCAGCTTATAGCCTTCCGACAGCTCTTTCTTGTGTTTATCTGTCTGCAGCACCACCCCGTATCCTCCAGGTCCGGGATTCCCCTTTGCGGCACCATCGGTAAATATTGTAATTTTATTACTCATTTAATTTAAGCAGGCAGGATAATTCCTGTATTTGTTATAAATAATTTAACCGCTATTGCAAGCAGAATAATACCAAAAATTTTCCTCATTATATGAATTCCTGATGGTCCGAGTATACGTTCAACAGTTGAGGCCAACCTTATAACCAGGAATACAAGTATCATATTTACTATAAGTGCAATAAGTATATTTATGGGGGCATATTCAGCCTTAATAGACAGTATTGTAGTGATGGATCCGGCTCCTGCGATCAGGGGGAAAGCAATTGGAACGACCGTGCCTCCGCCCGGCGAGTCATGCTTGAACAGTTCAATGCCCAGCACCATCTCAAGGCCGAGAAGAAGGATTACTATTGACCCTGCTATTGCAAAAGATGATATATCAACTCCAAAAAGTGCCAGCAGGGGCTCACCTGCAAAAAAGAACATCAGGAATATAACAAAAGCCACCAGGCTTGCTTTAACCGCCCCAACTTCACCTGCTTTCGATTTAATGTCCAGTATTATGGGTACAGATCCGAAAATATCGATTATTGCAAACAATACCATAAAAGCAGCCACCAATTCTTTAAGACTAAAATTTTCCAGGAATTCCATAAGACATCTATATTAAGGTGTAAAGATATACGACAAAAGACAAAAGACGAAAGGCAAAAGATTTTTATCTTTTGCCTTTGTCGTAAGCCGTTCATCGTTAGTCGTTAGTCTTTTGTCTTTCTTATTAACGTACATCCATTTCTTCCACCAGGTGACCGGCGCCGGCATAGATATCCATTATCCAGAGCACGTATCTTATATCGACACTTATACATCTCTGAAGATCAGGTTCAAAGGCTACATCACCACTCATTGCTTCCCAGTTGCCGTCGAAAGCAAGACCTATCAGTTCACCTTTTCCATTTATTACCGGACTTCCCGAGTTGCCTCCCGTTATATCACAGTTGGTCAGGAAACATATTGGCATATGTCCGGCCGGATCAGCGTACTTTCCGAATTTCTTTTGCTCATAAAGTTCTATGAGGCGGTCAGGAAGGTCAAATTCATAATCACCTGGTACATATTTTTCCATTACGCCTTCCATAGTTGTGTAGTACTTGTAAATAACCGCATCTTTAGGCTGGTATGGAAGCACAGAGCCATAGGTGAGGCGTATTGTAAAATTGGCATCGGGATATAATACCAGTTCGGGATCCATTTCCCTGAGGCCGGCAATATATAGGCGTCTACCTTTCTCGAGCTTTGTATCGAAATCACCCAACTTCTGCATAAGATCGCGGTAAACCATCATAAGGTCCATTCCGTTTTTCAGTGCCGGATCGGTCTCAAGCTTTTCAGCATCCAGATCAGTAAGGAAACTCATTAATTTCTCTTCGGTAGTGAATATTGAATTATCAAACATATAATCGACGTATTTATCCACATCGCCACCGAATTGTTGATCTATCTGTTCCACGAAATCAGGCCAGAATACAGGGTCAATATCCTCCTTAAAGACCTTTATCATTGCTTTTGTTGCCTTACGGTCGGTAGGAGGGTTATAGTTTTTATAGAATCCTTCAGTTCTTTGTTTTAGCCTGACTACTGCTTCATTTATTGCTTCTTCATCATCACTGGACAGTGCAGATATTAAGCCCTGTGCATTACGGGCCACTGATGGCAGCTCGGTACCCCGCATCAGGCATTCGCCCAGATACTGCTGGGCATTGTAGTAATCTGTCCTTCCTTCAATTGATGACTTGATAAGTTCCAGTGCATCACCGTATTTTTCCTGTCTTTCACTGTTTTTATTGACCCACTCGGTGAACCTGGTCTCCAGTTTTTCTTTCTTACCTTTGACATTTAGTCTTTCAAGTCCCTGTTTCTGCCCTATTGAAAATTTCCAGTAATTGGATGATCCTGAATATTTTGAAGCATACTGTATATTCACCTTTGGATCGGCCATCATATCGGCCATCAGTATCTCCTGCCGTATGCCACGTATTTTAATCCTGTTAGGATGCGTAATTGACAGAACTTCATCAATACCGTATGATGTCATGTACCTCTGTGTACCTCCCGGATAGCCCAGTATCATTGCAAAGTCGTCTTCATCAACACCTTTGGCTGAAACAGGGAGGTAATACCTTGGTTTCAGGGGGACATTTTCTTCGGAATATTCTGCAGGTTTGCCATCGGGGCCCATATAAACGCGGAATACACTGAAATCGCCAGTATGACGCGGCCATTCCCAGTTATCTGTATCATGCCCGAATTTGCCTATTGATGAAGGAGGTGCACCTACAAGCCTTACATCATTGTATCTTTCATAAACAAGAAGGTAAAAGTTATTACCTCCGAAGAATGAATTTACATTGGCACGATAATGATTGTCTTTGGTTGTTTCAATTACTATTTCCTGTCGCACCCCGTTTATTAGATCAGCTCTTTCTTCTTCGGTCATATCGCTTGTGACATCCTTGAGGACGCGGTCAGTAACATCCTCAATTCTCACAAGGAATGTTACACTCAGGCCCGGGTTGGCCAGTTCTTCATCTTTTGACATAGCCCAGAACCCGTCTTTCAGGTAATCATGTTCAACCGTACTGTGTGACTGTATAGTACCGTAACCACAGTGGTGATTAGTAAGGAGCAAGCCCTGGTCAGAAACAATTTCGGCAGTGCATCCACCACCGAAAATAACTATTGCATCTTTTATCGAGGGTTGGTTCAGGCTGTAAATCTCCTCGGCACTCAGCTCAAGTCCAAGTTCGGTCATCTTGCCCATATTCAGCTGTTCAAGAAGTGGAAGGAGCCACATTCCTTCGTCAGCCCTGAGGCTCATATTCAGTGTGAGAATAAGAGCAATAAATATTGATAATAGTCTTTTCATGGAATTTATTTTTTAGTGTTTGAAATTTTAAACTTCAAATATACTATTTTATAATCTTAATGATCAAGACTCTTTTCCTAAAAGAGGTCCATCTGTGAATCTCCCAGGTTAAATGTTTTACGGTGATAGGGGGTAACTCCGTATTTGTCAATAGCTTCTTTGTGTTCGGGGGTTGGGTATCCCTTATTATTTTTCCAGCCATACTGTGGATATTCATCATGTAGCTTGTTCATATATTCATCACGGTATGTTTTTGCCAGGATCGATGCTGCTGCAATAGACATAAACTTGCTGTCGCCTTCAACAATGGTTTTGAATGGTATATCTTTAAATGGTATGAAATAATTGCCGTCAACAAGTAAAAATTCTGGTTTCCTGCTTAACCCTTCGATGGCAATGTGCATTGCTTTATATGTTGCCCTGAGAATATTAATATGGTCAATTTCATTATTATCAACCATTGCAACATTCCAGGATAAGGCCTTTTCACTTATCTCTTTCCTGAGGGTTTCACGTATGGAAGGCGATAGTTTTTTGGAATCGTTAAGTATCTCGTTTCTGTAGCGTCTGGACAGGATAACAGCTGCAGCCACAACAGGGCCGGCAAGCGCTCCCCTGCCTGCCTCATCGCACCCGGCTTCTGTTAATCGACGGCTAAAAAATGATCTTAGCATATCTTTAAGCTTTAAATGATTTTCTATTAATTGTCTGTAATGAAATGTGGAATCATATATTACTCTATGGTATAAGTAAAACCAGAAATTAAATGTATGAATTGTACGCTCAAAAAAAGAAAAAAAATACAGGTCTTTTTAAACCAATTTGTTAAAAACCCTGTGAAAATGAGTCACTTTTTTGTTTAAAAGTTGTAAATAGGCCTGTTAATTATTTGTTAATAAATATTTTTTTCTATTTTTGATATCCTTTATTTATTCTAAAAACAATGCATTATAGGGGGAATATAATATTGTTTTTGTTAATGCCTGTTGTATCCGCTTGCTTTGCCCAGGATGTTTCACATCAGGTAATAGTACCATGGGCAACTATAGCTGACGTGAGTGATTATAATATAAATCAGACAGTTGGAGAATCGATAGTTGAGGTATTGGATGGCAATGATTATTTTCTTACCCAGGGATTTCACCAGCCGAGAATACACCTTACAGGCCAGTCTCAGATAGATGACAAGTGGATAGAGGTTTATCCGAATCCTGTCATAGATTTTCTTAACATAGAATTCTCACGATATGAATCAACTGATTTTGAGGTCATCATTTTCGGACTCAACGGGACATTATATTACCAACAGGAGATTTCTTGCGGTAGATATAGCTGGAAAACAGAGGCAATTAATTTGAGTAAATATAAGCGGGGAATGTATTTTCTACGTATCCGCTCACTTGATAACAGGGTTTCACGCTTGTTTAAAATTGAAAAAATGTAGGGAGGCTGACGTATGAAGAAACTTGGTAGATATATTGCCATATTTTTCTTGTTCATGGGATCGTTTAGTATAGTTAAAGCACAGCAGGTCCCTTATGGAATCAATTATCAGGCTGTTGCCCGCGACAGTTATGGTAATGAGCTGGCAAATGAGAGGATAGATATACGTTTTACTGTTTTATCATCCACACCCCTGGGAACCGTTGAATATCAGGAAATGCATAATGATGTTTCAACATCAAGATTTGGAGTATTTTCCGTTACCATTGGCAAGGGAACACCCATCATGGGTGCCTGCGAATCATTTTCAGCTATAAGCTGGGAATTGGCTCCTCACTACCTGAAGGTGGAGATCAAATTTGAGAATGATTTTCTTGAGATGGGTACAATGCAATTTCTGAGTGTTCCATATGCACTGTATGCAGCCAAATCGCTCGAACCAGGTCCTCCAGGCCCCAAAGGAGACAAAGGTGACGCCGGCGACCCGGCCAGCGACGACCAGAAACTATCTTTTGATGGTGAAAATTTAAGTATTGACGGCGGTTCGGATGGAAATGGTGCAATCAGTACTGTAAATCTGGGCGCATTGCTCAATGTGGATGATGATGATGCGGATCCTGAAAATGAAATACAGGACCTGAGAATTGAAAATGATGTACTAAGAATAACGAATAATACCGAACCAAGCGCAATTGACCTGACTAAATACCTTGACAACACCGATATGCAAGCCCTCACATTTACTACATCCGATAGCAGCATACTTATAAGCGGTGGAAATTCAATAGATCTGGCACCGGTATTGAGAGATGCTGATACAAGCCCGGTAAATGAGTTAATTACTGATTTTCAACTTGATGGTTCGGAGATTATAATTAAGGAAGGCACTAATGAAAAAAGTATTGACCTGAGCAGTAATATTGTAGCTTTCAGAGCCAAAAAGACTGTCAATACAGATGCAGCCATGCCTCTTTCAAATGTTGATTTTATTCCTGATACCCCCGAGTTTAATGATGGTTTGGCTTTTAATCTGTCAACAGGGGAATTTACAGCATCGTATGGCGGTATTTACACCTTTGATATTACATACAGTGCTGATGGTACCGGTAGTGGCAGGGTATTAATGATCTATAAGAATGGCAATGTATACCAGAATCTTGGTGAAGACATATCAAGTGGTACAAAACTGTTCAGAACAGTTACCATGAAGCTAAACGGCCAGGACAGAGTGAAATTAGTTATCCATACGGGTACAGGTACTTCTATAGGAACAGGCGTTTTCTCAGGTTACAAGGTCTTCTAGCCCTGATCTTTCAATTAACGCCCGGCTTCTTCCATAAGTGGCCTGTATTTTTCCATCAATTCCCTGTTCAGATCAAGTGGGGGCTCAGCTCCTTCCGGCAGCAGTGATTTGTATGGATGATTTTTTGAATACTCCGCAAACTCTTCTTTAATATCTTCGAGTACCTGAGGCCTTGTGAACAGGTCAATGGCTGTTGCTGCCATTACTTTAGCTCCCGTGTTGAGCCCCTTCCATGCAGATGAACCATAGTAAGCCGAAACTGCTGACCAGTGATGGCCTATCATACCAGGAACACCACCGGGAAACCTCAGGGTGGCAGTTGGAGCAATAAGGGTAACTTCACCCACATCTGATGAGCCCCCGCCTACCTGTATTTCAGAAGGTATTTTAAGTTTGGAAACTTCTTCGGGATAGCCTTTCTCTTCTTTACCCAGCTCCTTTTGCAACGCTTTGGCAAATTTGTTTTCCTCCTCTGTCCATTCAGGCATCCCCACCAGATCAATATTTGACTGGATGAGTTCAGCCATACCACGGTTGGCATGTCGCTGGTGAATGCCTGTCAGTACCCTGATATCTTCCAGTTTTGTATTTGTGGCGAGTGCTGCTCCCCTGGCACAATTAACAATTTTGTCATACATTTCTTCGATACGCTCATCTGTGTTTCTTACATAATACCATACAGAAGCTTTATCGGGAACAACATTCGGAGCTTCTCCTCCCTCCATTATTACATAGTGAAGCCGGTGTGTATAGTGGAGGTGTTCCCTGAGGTAGTTCGCAGAAATATTCATTATCTCAACTGCATCAAGGGCGCTTCTTCCTTCCCAGGGAGCACCTGCAGAATGAGAAGTTTTGCCACTGAAGGTGAATATGACTGAAATGAGGGCGTTACCACTTACACCAAAGTCAGTACCCATATTACTTGAAGAATGGTTATCTATAACCGCATCTACATCATCGAAAACACCTGCCCTTACCATGTATGGGCGGCTTATAACAGTCTCCTCGGCCGGTGATCCGAAGAATTTTATTGTTCCTTTAATATTATTTTCCTCCATGCTTTTCTTAACGGCTATAACTGTAGCCACTCCTGCTGTCCCCATCATATTATGGCCGCAGCCGTGCCCCGGTGCTCCTTTCACCAGGGGATCCTGGTAAGGCACCCTGCCTTTCTGGGAGAGCATGGGCAGAGCATCAAATTCACCCAGGACACCAATCACTGGTTTCCCTTCCCCCCATGTTGCAATAAAGCAGGTAGGCATGCCTGCCACATTGCGTTCAACATTAAATCCTTCGTCCTCAAGTGTTTCAATAAGCAATGCAGCCGATTTAAATTCCTGTAAACCCAGTTCAGCATAGCTCCAGATCCTATCCGCAATCTTACCAAACCTGTCAAGAGTGCTTGCCTGCTCAAGGAAGTTAAGGGCTGTTTTTTTCTCTTTGCTCAGCCTGGCCTTGGGTACTTCAACAATATTTTCCTGTGCACCGGCAGGCCCGGGAATTACCAACAATAAAATAAATAAAATAGTCAGCCTGTATGGTCTCATGATTAATTGATTATTAATTAGTATATCAAAGATAAATTTAAGGATTTTATCTGCTAATAAAATGCATATGCTTGTAAAACATGTTTTTTTAATACTGGATTTTATTATTATTTCTTTTTCCCCAGTGATAGCAGGGCTATTATGGTCCCTATTAATATACCGGCCACATTAAGGCCAAGATCATGCAGTTCAAAGTCGCGGAAGGGTAAAAAAACCTGAATAACTTCAACAACTACGGCGAAGGTAATGAGCGTGTACAAAGTAATTCTTATCGTCCTTCCTTGCGTTGGCTCGTAGACAAAAGAAATTATTGCCAGGAAAGCGAGCAATACATGTTCCAGGAAGTGAACAGGATAGTCAAGGCGTATAGGGATTGGTTTGCCACCTATCCTCGGGATAGGTAGATCCGGTAATATAGCAAGGACTATTACAAGGATAACCCATATTGCAAGAAGAATCCTTGCATAAGGTCTGAATCTGTTCATTAATTTTCCCATAAACTCTCAAATTGAAATGCAAAAGTAATATTATTCTTGTGAGTGCAATATCAAAAGGCTAATTTTGCAGAAAACAGGAGAATATGGTTTCAATAGAGCAGATAAAAGATTTAGCCGAACGCCGGGATGCGTTAAGGAGGTTTCTTTGACATCGATAACAAAAAGAAACAGATAGAGGAAGAAGAGATAATAACCAGGCAGCCTGAATTCTGGAATGACCCTGGCGCGGCAGAGGAACATATGAAAAAGATTTCAGGACTTAAATCATGGGTATCATCATATGAGGAAATGAGTACTGCGGTTGATGATCTGCATGTAATATATGATTTCTTCAGGGAAGGGGAAGCCGGAGAGGAAGATCTTGATGACCAGTTTGCTATCGCTTTGAAGTATATGGATGAACTGGAACTTAAAAATATGCTGCGTAAGGATGAAGACCAGCTGGGAGCATATCTTAAGATAAATGCCGGAGCCGGGGGGACAGAAAGTAATGACTGGGCAGATATGCTGATGAGAATGTATATAAGATGGGGAGAACGCAATGATTATAAGGTAAGGGAACTGGATTTTCAACCAGGTGATGAGGTAGGGGTGAAGTCAGTCACTCTGGAATTCACCGGTGAAAGAGCTTATGGATACCTTAAAAGTGAAAACGGAGTGCACAGGCTGGTAAGAATATCACCGTTCAATGCCCAGGGTAAGAGACAGACAACTTTTGCTTCTGTTTTTGTCTCTCCAGTTATAGATTCAAGAATTGATATTGAAGTAAATCCCGCAGATGTTACATGGGAAACATTCAGATCGAGTGGAGCCGGGGGCCAGAATGTGAACAAGGTGGAAACAGCGGTGCGCTTGCGCCATCGCCCTACAGGACTTGTTATTGAAAACCAGGAAACCCGTTCACAAATGAAGAACAAGGAAAATGCCCTGCGTATACTAAAGTCAAATCTTTATGAGCTTGAACTCAGGAAACAGATGGAAGAAAAGCAAAAGATTGAAGGGCAAAAGAAAAAAATAGAGTGGGGCTCACAGATAAGGTCCTATGTGTTGCATCCATATAAAATGGTGAAGGATCTCAGGACAAGTTATGAGACCGGAAATGTACAGTCAGTATTGGATGGTGATCTTAATGACTTCATAAAGGCATACCTGATGGAATTCGGAAAGGAATGACAAAAAGCATGGATTAATTCATGCTTATTTCTTTTAACTTTGCCCGATAAACATCACTATTTGGAAAATGCCTGAAAAAGAAAAGCTTTTTGAACAATTTCCACCTGTTACTACTGAAGAGTGGATGAACAGTGTGAAGGCTGACCTGAAGGGACAGGATTTCGACAGGAAGCTTGTCTGGAAAACGACCGAGGGAATCAGCGTAAATCCTTTCTACCGCCGTGAGGATATAGAATCATTGCCACATATTGATAAGCCTCCCGGGGAGTTTCCTTTCCTGAGGGGGATATATCCTGGAAGGAATGAATGGTATATAAGACAGGATATAAATGTCAAAGATCCACAAGAGGCAAACAGGAAAGCCCTTGACATACTCAACAGGGGTGTTACCTCGCTTGGATTTATTTTCGGGGAGGAAACAGATTATACACTCGAACTGATGGAGTCGCTTCTTAATGGAATATATTGTGAAAGTATAGAAATTAATTTCTCCCCGGGGGGAAAATCAAAAGAGCTCTTCAATGTTTTTTCCTCCTATATAAGGAATAAGGGATTAAAACCCGATAGTGTAAAGGGAGCAATTGAAACAGATCCCCTTGGAAGATTAATGGTTAACGGTACTTTATTCATACCTGTAAAAGCCGGGATGGATTATCTTTCTGAACTGGTGGAAAGTGCTGCTTACCTTGAAAATTACAGGCTTATAAGTATTAACGGTGCTGCATTTGGTAATGCCGGATCAGGTATAGTAAAGGAGCTAGCCTTTTCTATGGCCATGGGCAGTGAATACCTTTCACAGTTAACCGAGAGGGGAATAAATACGGATATTGCTGCCAGATCGATGGGATTTAAATTCGGGATAGGGTCTAATTACTTTATGGAAATAGCCAGGATAAGGGCTGCCAGGGTACTGTGGGCAATAATTGTGGATGCTTATAAACCGAAATCAAAAGAGGCATGTAAAATATATGTTCATTCGCTTACAAGTGAATGGAATAAAACAGTATATGATCCCTATGTGAATATGCTGAGAACACAGACAGAAGCAATGTCAGCCACATTGGGAGGCACTAATTCCCTTACTGTTCTGCCTTTTGACATTATTTTCAGGGAGCCTACGGAATTTTCTGAAAGGATAGCAAGAAACCAGCAGATATTACTCATGGAAGAGTCTCATTTTGACAAGGTTAATGATCCCTCGGCAGGCTCTTACTACATTGAGAAACTTACTGCTTCCATTACTGAGCATGCATGGAAGCTCTTTGTTGAAGTTGAGAATGAAGGAGGTTTTCTTACATGTCTGCAGAAGGGCTCATTACAGGCAAGGGTGAAAGAGACAGCTGAAAAAAAAAGAACAGATATCAGGAGGAGGAAGGGAAAATTACTGGGCATAAATATTTTTCCCAACGAGGAGGACATAATTAAAACTGTAAACAAAAAAGTATTCAAGGAAGATAAAGATACATATGAAGTAGAACCCTTAAACTTATTCAGGGCTGCCGAAGAGTTTGAAAACCTGAGAAAGGCTGTTGACCGGCTGGACAAACCACCGGTGGTATTTCTGTTAACGATAGGAGATCCTGTGATGCGTAAGGCCAGGTCTCAGTTTGCACATGGCTTTTTTGGCTGTGCAGGGTATAAGATTATAGATAATATAGGCTTTGATGATCCTGAAGAAGGCGTTAATGCAGTTGTGAAGGCCAGGGCAGATATTGTTGTGGTATGTAGCTCTGACGAGGAATATGCTGATTATGTACCGCGTATAAATAAACTGATGAAGGTGAAAAACAAACCAATACTTGTTGTGGCAGGTGAGCCTGCTTGTATGGACAAGCTGAGGAGTGAGGGAATTCATCATTCTATCAGCATAAGATCGAATTTACTGGAAACACTCAGGGAATATAACAGGGAGCTGGGTATTAATTAATCATTATTAAGGCTTAACATGAGACCATCATTCAATAAATCAGATATTAACAGAGACCTGGGGGCTGGGATAGATTTCAGGGAATGGGAAAAGAGTATGGGTATAGAAAAGGACTGGCTTACACCGGAAAAGATACCTGTGAAAAGCACTTATTCAGGGAAGGATCTCGAGGATATGGAGCACCTTGATTATGCGGCCGGTCTGCCACCATATCTCCGGGGGCCCTATTCGGCAATGTATGCTATGAGACCCTGGACCATAAGACAGTATGCAGGATTTTCCACTGCCGAAGAATCAAATGCTTTTTACAGGAGAAACCTGGCAGCAGGGCAGAAAGGTTTGTCCGTGGCTTTTGATCTAGCTACACACAGGGGTTATGATTCAGACCATGAAAGAGTTGTTGGGGACGTTGGGAAAGCAGGTGTGGCAGTTGACTCCATACTTGATATGAAAATATTGTTCGATCAGATACCTCTCAATAAGATGTCGGTTTCAATGACTATGAACGGTGCTGTACTGCCCATAATGGCGTTCTATATAGTTGCAGCCCTCGAACAGGGAGCAAAGCTGGAAGAATTATCAGGAACCATTCAAAATGATATACTGAAAGAGTTCATGGTAAGGAACACATATATATATCCGCCCGACTTTTCTATGAGAATAATAGCTGATATCTTCAGGTATACCTCTGAAAAAATGCCGCGTTTTAATTCGATAAGCATATCGGGTTATCATATGCAGGAAGCGGGAGCTACCTGTGATATTGAACTGGCATATACACTGGCAGACGGGCTGGAATATCTCCGGGCAGGATTGGATGCAGGTCTCAATATTGACACTTTTGCACCACGAATATCCTTTTTCTGGGCAGTGGGAATGAATCATTTCATGGAAATAGCCAAGATGCGTGCTGCAAGAATATTGTGGGCCAAGATTGTAAAACGTTTCAATCCTGAAAATCCCAAGTCGATGGCACTCAGGACTCATTCACAGACCTCTGGCTGGAGCCTCACAGAGCAGGATCCTTACAATAATGTGGGAAGGACCTGTATAGAAGCCATGGCAGCTGCTCTGGGTCATACCCAGAGCCTTCATACAAATGCACTGGACGAGGCTATTGCTTTACCTACGGATTTCTCTGCCAGGATAGCGAGAAACACACAGATATACCTGCAGGAAGAAACACAGATATGTCGTGCAGTAGACCCCTGGGCAGGGTCATATTATGTTGAAAATCTTACCCATGAACTGGCACACCGGGCATGGGATCTAATTATGGAGGTTGAAGAACTGGGAGGAATGGCAAAGGCAATTGAATCAGGTGTGCCTAAGATGAGAATTGAAGAAGCTTCTGCACGCACCCAGGCTAGAATTGATTCAAGAAACCAGACAATAGTGGGATTAAATAAGTACAGGCTTGAAAGGGAAGACCCCCTGGAAATACTGGAAGTTGATAATACATCAGTTCGTGAGGCACAATTAAAAAGAATTGCTAAATTGAAATCCGAAAGAAATGAGGATGAGTGCAGGGAAGCATTGAATAAATTAACTGAAGCTGCTGAGAGTGGCCATGGCAACCTGCTCGAGCTGGCTGTTGAAGCTGCAGCGAAAAGAGCAAGCCTCGGTGAGATTTCTTATGCATGCGAAAAAGTAATAGGAAGGTATAAAGCAGTGGTACGATCAATTTCAGGTGTTTATTCCTCTGAATACAAAAATGACAACGATTTTGAGGAAGCACGTAAAATGACAAGGCAATTTGCTGAAAAAGAAGGACGACAGCCGCGGATAATGATAGCCAAGATGGGACAGGATGGACATGACAGAGGGGCTAAAGTGGTTTCTACAGGGTATGCCGATATTGGCTTTGATGTTGATATAGGTCCCTTATTCCAGACCCCTGCCGAGGCTGCACGACAGGCCGTTGAGAATGATGTGCATATACTTGGTGTATCAAGCCTGGCTGCAGGGCATAAAACCCTTATTCCACAGGTCATCGGGGAACTGAAAAAGCATGGGAGGGAAGATATACTGGTTATTGCAGGGGGTGTAATACCTGTTCAGGATTATAAATTTCTATATGATGCAGGAGTGGCAGCAATATTCGGACCGGGCACATCTGTGTCAACAGCAGCAAAAAAGATTCTTGGTATATTGCTACACACAATAGATTGATAGAGACCATGAAAAATTTCTGGACTTTCTGAACGTTTTGTCGTAAATTGTAACAATGATGTATTACACTAATAAAATAAACATTAAAAATCAATTTAAAATCCTGGCAATTTCGTGTCTAATGCTTGCTTTTACACTCAATTCATTGTTGGCCCAGGAAAAGGATGAATATGATTATTTTGATCCACAAACATGGTTACTCGGAGATTTTACCTATAATTCAATGCTAAATGAACCTCATGGAAACTGGTTCAGTAAGGAATTTAGAGATTACGAACTTGATGAGGAAGCCTTTATTGAGCTTGAAAAATCAGGCCTTGGCAACATTGATATAATAGTGGTGATGGGCACATGGTGCTCCGACAGCAGGCGTGAAGTGCCGCGCTTTATGAAAATAATTGAAACCCTGGGTTATGATAAGAACCGCATCCGTTTCGTTGGCGTAGATTCTTACAAAGAAGCACCGATAACAGGATATGATTCCTTAAGCATTGAGCGGGTACCCACTTTTATATTTTATAGTAATAAATTTGAACTGGGACGCATCATTGAATATCCCGAAGCGTCTTTAGAGAGAGATATGTTAAAGATATTAACCAGGAAATAAAAGATATACAAAATAGCAAAAACCAAATAATTATGGAAGAGGAGATTAAAAACACAGGACATGGCATGGGTGTTGCTGCATTGATAATGGGCATCATCAGCATTGTAATTGCGATTATACCCTGCATAGGAGCTCTGGCTTTCTTTACAGGTATAGTGGCAATAGTGCTCGGGGCAATAGGATTGTCGCAAGCCTCACAGACCTCAACCCCTAAAGGGCTACAGATAGGAGGCCTGGTAACAGGTGCCCTGGCACTGCTTATAGCAATTAGCCAGATGGTACTTATCGGGGGATTTTCAAAGAACTTTGATAATATCGGGGAAAGGATTGAAGAAGCTTTTAAAGATGTTGAGAAAGATTTAAGAGAGGATTTTGAAACCGGGAATTTTAAAATTACCATCGAAGATGGTGAAGATAAGATTCAAATAGAAGGATCATCTAAAAAAGAAGAACTTCTGGATGAATTGGAGAAACTGGAAGAAGTTGAACAGGTAAAAGAAGATACACTACAAATAGATACCACTGTACAAAAGTGACAATGTGACTGAAGTATCAGGCAACAGCAATGCTTACCTTGTAATTAACGTAGTATTTGCCGGAATAATAATACTCATATTTATATATTCCGGTTTTTTTTCTCCGGGAGAAAATAACTACCCTGTAAAATGTATTCATGAGCAAGTCAGCGGGCAGCCCTGTCCTTCATGCGGTTTGTCAAGAAGCTTTTCGTCAATCATACGTGGAGATTTCAGCACCGCTGAAATGTATAATAAATATGGAATGAGAATATTCCTGTTCTTCCTTTTTCATCTGGTCATGCGCCTGTCAAATATTGTTTATCTATTACGCAAACCTTTACATGTCAGGAGATTAATGTTAACTGACTCATCCCTGGCAATCATTACCTTCCTACTCGCTTTCAGGCAGTTTTTTGTATTTTATTTTAAGCTTTTTCTTTAGGATTTAAGCTTATTTATGATTTCATAGATGTATTCCTGTTCATATCCCCTGGATGAGGCAAAACGGACAAGCTTACCCTTCATGTCGAAATAGTTTTTTGCCCTGGTGCTCTTCTTCTTACCTTCAATCTCTTCTTCAATCATTTGTAAGTATGAATCAGGATCAATCATTCCAAGCCCATGTTGAATGTCCTCTTCACTAATCCCCCGGGATTTGAGCATAGCCCTGATTTTTATCTTACCCCATTTATTAAAACGGATCTTGTCCCGGGTGAATGATACCGCATATCTTTTTTCGTCAATAAACCTGTTTTCCAACAGCTCCTTAATGATAGCATTATTTTCGTCATCCTTTGTCAGTTTCCATTCATGTAGCTTAGCTCTTATGTCATTGATGCATTTCTCGCTTTTACTGCAGAGTGCCATTGCTCTTTCAAGAGCCATCCTGTAATTGCCTGTGTTCATACTTTACGGCTTTTGGTTATGCGTGCTTTGCCATTAATATCATTTATAATCTTGATGTCCTGGTATCCAAAGTTTATCAAAAGGGCCATCATCTCTTTTCCCAGGGTTTCATTTATCTCAAAGTACAGATATCCGTCTTTTTTCAATACTGTCCTGCATAGTTCCAGGACCGACCTGTAAAATACCAGGGGATCATCATCAGGGACAAACAAGGCTTGATGGGGTTCATAGCCCAGTACGTTTTTCTCCATATTCGGTTTTTCTGACTCGCTTATATAAGGGGGGTTAGATACTACCAGGTCATATTTTCCATATTTACTGATGCAGGGATTTAGTATATCGTCAACCATGAAATTGATTACCACCGAATTTCTATTTGCATTGCCTGCAGCTACGGCTATTATTTCATCAGACCTGTCGCTTGCACTTATTTCGGCGCCATCAATATTAACTGCCAGGCTGATGGCTATACAACCTGAACCGGTCCCAATATCAAGTATCACTGGCGATGTGTTCCTGTTTTCCTTTATTACAAGCCCGACAAGCTCTTCAGTTTCCTGCCTGGGAATAAGCGTATGTTCTGTTACTTTAAAATCTATACCGTAGAATTCCGTTATCCCGGTAATATACTGGACCGGCACCATATTTTTAAGATCATCACATATTTTATTAACTTTAAACCAGGTATATGAAGATATTTCATGATCGGGATGGGAAAGGATGAAAGCACGATCTTTACTACTGATATGCATCAGGATTATTCTGATTATTGCATTCAGTTCCCTACCCTGATAATATGGAGATAAATTATCTCTGAGGTAATGGCGCACGGAGGATATTGTCAGTGGCTCCCTGTTCATGGTTTATCAAATTTAGTATAATATGTCTTATGTTAGATGGAAATGACGGAAAATACATGGGGAGGGCTATTGAGCTTGCATCCCTCGCAGCGGGTAATACCAGTCCGAATCCTCTTGTTGGCGCTGTAATTGTGCACGATAATAAAATAATTGGTGAAGGTTACCATATAAAAGCGGGAGAAGCACACGCTGAGGTAGTGGCAATTAATTCAGTAAAGGACAAGCACCTGCTTTGTGATGCCACCCTGTATGTTAACCTTGAACCCTGTTCCCATTATGGGCGTACACCTCCCTGTACCGGGATGATAATAGAAAAAAAAGTACCACGTGTTGTTATAGGTACCACTGATCCAAGTAAAAAAGTTGCCGGTAGAGGCATCAAAATGCTCAGGGAGGCAGGGATAGATGTTACTACCGGTATTCTTGAAGATGAAAGCCGTGAACTGAATAAAAGATTCTTTACCTACCATGAAAAAGGTCGTCCGTATATAATACTCAAATGGGCCCGCAGTTCTGATGGATTCCTGGACAGGCCAAGGTCAAATAAGGAGATAGGTCCAAACTGGATCACGGGTATGGAGGAAAGGGTACTGGTACATAAATGGCGTTCTGAAGAAGATGCAATACTCATAGGTGACAGGACAGCATGTAATGATGACCCTGCACTTGATGTAAGATTATGGGGAGGGAAAAACCCCAGGAGGTTTGTGCTGAGTGAATCAGCAAACCTTCCTGTTGGGTTGAGAATATTTAAGGGGGAACCACCTGCCGTAATTTTTAGTCTTGGAACAACGCAAAAAAAAGGGAAGGCGATATATGCTCCATTAACAGGCAGGGAGAAAGCGCTGGAAGAAATACTGGCATTTATGTACAATAACGAAATTCTGTCTTTAATCATTGAAGGAGGCAACATAGTTCTTTCACAGTTCATTGAAGCAGGCTTATGGGATGAAGCAAGGATATTTACAGGGGATATCGTTTTTGGCAAGGGCCTTGAGTCTCCGGTAATTGAGGGTGACATAATAGCGAAACAAGATTTTCCCGCGAGCAGCCTGGTATGCTTAATTCCACCGGTTCACTGAATTGTATAGGAGATAATAAAAAAATATTACCTTTGGTATTGATGGGTGATGGGTTAATATGTTGATGTAAAGTGTAAAGGGAGAATTTCACTGATGTATCTTATATTTGATATGATCGTATAAAAGAAATAGTAGAAAAAATAACTGTCATGAGAAAATTAGTTACACTTCTGGTATTATTGACCGTAGCAACAGCGCTTAACGGTCAGAACTTCAGGAAACTCAGAAAGGCAGCAGAAAAATTTGTTGAAAATGGCAAATATGAGGATGCCATTGAACAATATACGCATGCCATAGAGTTAAAACCGACAAATATTGATCTTTATATTGCACGGGGAAAGGCTCTTGAATCAATAAACAGGTATGAGGAAGCATATGCTGATTTTGGAAAAGCAGAGGTGTTTGATCCTAAAGAAGAAGATGTACTTTACCTTTTAGGCAGGGTCAGTAATAAAATGGGCAACTATGAACAGGCGCTGGCACACCTGAACAGGGCGAGCATAGTAGCCAAAAGGGATGCCCGGATCTACCCCGAGAAAGTTAAGACCTTACTGGAGCTGGGCAAGTATGAACAGGCTCTTAAAGTATCTGACACAGCTATGCTGTTCAGAGAGGACGATTTAAATTATTATCAGCGTGGACTTGTTTATGAGAAACTTAATAATGATGAGCTGGCAGGAAAAGATTTCGAGAAGGCAGTGAATAAAAACAGAAAGTTCAGTGAAGCAAGACTGGCACTGGCAAACCTGCTTACAAGGACGGGTAAACTGGATAAAGCGATGGAACATTGCTCAGAGGTGATTGCAAATAATGACAGGAATACGGACGCTTACCTGGCAAGAAGCAGGATATACATTGCACAGCTTGATTATCCCTCAGCCATAGACGATATATCAAGGAACATCCTGGTTGAACCTGATAATCCCCAGCATTATCTTACCAGGGGGACATACTACCAGGAATTTAACCAGCATCCCAATGCCATAAATGATTTTTCGAAAGCAATATCACTGAACTCCTCCGACGCCGATTTCTACTTTATGCGTGCACGATCTTACGAGGAAATAATGAATTACGAGATGGCAGCCAAAGATTATAACACTATCACTGAACTGTCGGAGTTCGATATGAGAGCACGAAAATTACTAAGCGAGACTGAACAAAGGCTTTTTGAGATAAAGCGTGAGGATATGCCTCCAGGAGTGCAGATTGTTAGTCCGGTGATCAAGGGCTCAACCATAGAGGTCAGGGGAGATGCTGAAAAGTTAATGATATCAGGAACTATAGCTGAGGACAGCCCACTGAAATCACTTGTTATTAATGGCCATGAATCCCTGTTCGAAAAGGGCTCAAACGGCAATTATGAATTCCTTGCAAATCTTGATATTGAAGACACTGAAACAATTAACCTGGTAGCTACGGATGACTATGATAACCAGACAGACTTAAAATATACTATTATCAGGACCGAGATCACCCCGCCGGAAATATTAATATTGAGGCCATATGCTGATGACAATGACCAGATTTTCCTGGACAGCAATAATCCCAGTTTGTATATACAGGGTAAGATAAATGATAACAGCCTTATAAAATCAATATTTATCGAGGGTGTTACTGCAAGCTATCCTGTTGAACAACAAAATCCGACATTCACGGCTACAATAGATATTTTGAATAAGGATAAAATCACGGTTATTGCTGAAGATGTCTTTGATAACAGAAATGAAATCACTTTCAAAATCAACAGGGAAGGAGCAGTTATATCAGCTGACAATCCTATGGGTAAAACGTGGGTGGTATTTGTTGAAAATTCAAATTACAGCTCTTTTGCGAGCCTCGATGGGCCGGTTAAGGATGTTAACCTTATGAAGGCTGCTCTTGTAAATTACCAGATACATAACATAATACATAAGAAAGACCTGACAAAAGAACAGATGGAGAAGTTCTTCTCAATCGACCTCAGGGATATGATTAAGGCGAACCAGGTTAATTCCTTATTGATTTGGTACGCTGGCCACGGTAAAGTTGTAAATGAAATTGGTTACTGGATTCCGATTGATGCACGGAGAGATGATGAATTTACCTATTTTAATATCAATACTCTAAGGGCGGCGATGGAACCATATACCAATATACTGACACACACCCTGGTGGTGACCGATGCCTGTGAGTCAGGCCCAAGCTTTTACACTGCGATGCGATCGGAACTTACTATTAAAAGCTGTAGTGACTGGAAAGCTACACAGAACAAATCGTCTCAGGTGTTTATGTCGGCCGGACGTGAACTGGCATCAGATGATTCTGAATTCACACGTACCTTCGCAAATACACTTGAGAGTAATCCGTACGGATGTATCCCTATTGAAGAAATAGTGTCAAACGTGTCGGTGGCACTTACCAATGCAGATAAACAAAAACCGATGTTTGGCCAGATTACCGGACTTGACCACAATGAAAACGCAACTTTCTTCTTTATAGCAAAATAGAACTTTATGGATTATCAAAGCCCGAACTGGCTAGAAATGATCATCAGGCAAACAATACTGATGATCATTGTTTTATTTGTCAATATTCATCCTTCACTAGCACAGGAATATTATTTTGACAGTTACGGAGTAAATGAAGGATTGAGCTCCTCGAAAGTATATACTATAATACAGGACAGGTCAGATTACCTCTGGCTGGGGACAGAAAGCGGTGTTACCAGGTGGGATGGGTCTGAATTTGAAAATTTCTCAAGTGATGACGGACTTGCCACAGGAGGAGTTAAATCTATATTTGAAGACCATAGTGGGAGACTATGGATGGGGCACATCAATGGCGGATTGACGTGTTATGAGAATAATATTTTTATGCAGGTGAGATATGATACGCTTGAGGTAAAGGGAGACATCACGGGTATAAAAGAACATAATGGAAGGCTATGGATAACGACAAGATTCAGCGGTGCTTTTTCTGCGGATTTTCCTGCTCCCGGAACCACAGTTATTAAGGCAAAGCAATACAGGGGGGGGGAAGGTTTAAGTGATCAGGTATCAGGCATTTATATAGACAGGGATGGCATACTCTACTGTATAGCCGATCTGGGAATAAAGAGCTATAATGAAGAGAAAGATAAATTCGAACCATACAGGCCGGCAGGACTGACCAGTTATTTCAATACAATTGCCATGTTCGAAGACACACAGGGAGGTAGATGGTTCGGTACCTACAATGGAGGTCTTTATTATTTCCCTCCAGGTAGCGAAGAACCGGTGATATATGATGCACGAGACGTACTGGCAGATAACTGGATAAGCTTTATAACTGAAGATTCCGAAGGACAGATATGGATAGGAACATGGGGGGGAGGGATCACGGTTTTCGAAGATGGCAGAGCGCATAACTTTAATAGATCTAACGGCTTGGATGCATTGGAGATCCATAGTATAATGGAAGATCGCGAAGGTAATATTATTATTACCAGTCAGAATAACGGAGTACAGGTTTACAAAGGAGATTATCTGGTAAATTATACTGATAATTTGTTCAGAAGAGATAAGACGGTATGGGCTATAAACGAGGATAAATACAAGAGGTACTGGTTTGGAACAAATGATGGTATAAGCCTTTACGATCCTGAACTGGGCTTACCTGTATTTTATCACCAGGAAACTCATAATATAGCCAAACAGATCAGGCATATCATTAATGATAAGGATAAAAATATTTGGGTGGGCACAAACAGCGAAGGCATTTTCAGGTATGATTTCGAAAAGAATGATTTTGTGTCTGACTATAAGCTGAATGATATTCTTCATGATAACATGAGCGTCACAGCCCTTGTGGCTGACAGTGATAATAATCTGTGGATAGGCACCAATGACGGGCTTGCTGTATGGGACATACATGGTAATGAGGGAAGGATATATACACAGATTGACGGCCTTGCCGGTAATGATATAAAGTCATTGTTTGTTGATAATGAGAAGAAGCTATGGATAGGGTCGGATCAGGTGCCGGGACTGACAAAATATGATCCCGGTAACAAAACATTCGAGATAATAAACCTGGATTTTAACCTGCCACCGACCAGTATCACCGGGACATTAGATGGTACTATATGGCTTGGAACGCAAAATGGTGTTTTTGGTCTGAGGCATGATACAGTAGCCGTTCATCTTACTGAAACTGATGGTTTATTGTCAAACAATATTAACCTTCTGGAACCTGATAACAGTGGAGCACTTTATATCGGGACCAATAAGGGTTTAAACAGGTTTGATATTGAAAAGCAAACAATCAATACTTATACCGAGGAAAATGGTTTTGTAGGTATTGAGACAAAGCAGAATGCTTCTTTCCTTGACAGCAATGGCCGTTTGTGGATTGGTACTGCAAATGGTGTTGCCAGGCTTTCGCCTGACGATATACCTACCCCTGACATGAATCCCTTAACCCATATCAAAGGGATGACAGTTAATTTTAAGGAGAGAGAGATGATACCAGGCTTGCGCCTGAATTATACGGAAAAGAATATCACTTTTGATTATTACAGCGTATGCCTCACAAACCCTGAAGCAGTAAGGTACCAGGTAATGCTCGAGGGTGCTGATCCGGGGTGGAGACCTGAAACAGAACAGACAACGGCAATATACTCATCACTGTCACCCGGTAGGTATATATTCAGGGTAAAGGCACAGAACAGTGACGGGATATGGAATGAAGAGCCGGTAAGTTTTGACTTTGTTATCAAGCCTCCTTTTTATGCCAGGCCATTGTTCATAATCTTTATGGTTATTATCCTGGCGCTGGCAGTAATACTCTATATAAAAATAAGAGAACGAAACCTTATAAGAGAAAAGAAGGTGCTTGAAGAGAAGGTGGAGGAGCGGACTGCAGAAGTTGTGCAAAAGAGCATGGTCATTGAAGAGAAGAACAGGGATATAACTGCAAGCATAAGGTATGCTGAAAGGATACAGATGGCTATGCTTCACAGGGAAGACAGTTTTGATGATACTTTTGTGCTGTTTTTGCCAAAAGATATTGTGAGTGGTGATTTTTACTGGATGCATGATACTGGAGACTTACAGTTCATTGCCGCTGTTGACTGTACCGGTCATGGTGTACCCGGAGCTTTTATGTCAATAATAGGGCATAATTCCCTGACCAAAATTGTAAGGGAATATGGATTGACAAGACCTGCTGCCATTCTGGACCAGCTTAACCAGGAAGTGACACGGTCACTATTGCAGAGAGGCGATGAGGTGATCAATGATGGTATGGATCTGGCCCTGGTAGCATATGACAAAAAACACAGGAAGCTTGAATATGCTGGCGCATATAATCCCCTGGTTATAGTAAGGGACGGGGAGCTTATAACTATTAAAGGTGACAGGTTCCCAATAGGTATGGCAACCACAAATGATAAAAAATTCAAAAACGTGGATGTGGATATTCAAAGAGGGGATATACTTTATATGTTTTCGGATGGTTATGCTGATCAGTTTGGAGGCCCTGAAGGTAAAAAATTTAAAATGGGAAAGCTGAAAGATGAATTCCTTAGAATATCATCACTGACAATGGCTGAGCAAAAAGAGCAATTGCTTAAAACACTTGAAGATTGGATGAGAGGGAAAAGCCAGATTGATGATATACTTATTATCGGGACAAGGGTACCATAGCTTTATATCCTGGCAATGCTTTCAGGATCGTCGTGCCAGTCTTTATATGTATTTATTGCTTCCATTGCTTGTTCAGGAGTATTGGCCACAGTCCATATACTTTTATGCACCTTCCTCATAAATTTTTTTTCTATAATGCCTTCAAGGAATGATATCAGGGGGGAATAAAATGATAAGGTATTCAATATTACGAGAGGCCCCTTGAAAAGACCCAGCTGCTTCATGGTAATGGCTTCCGTAAGTTCTTCAATCGTCCCTATTCCGCCGGGGAGGGCTATTACTGCATCAGACATCTCAAATATCTTTTTCTTTCTTGAGCCCATATCTTCGGTAATTACTAAATCATCAATACCATTGTGTCCCCAGCCATTATCGTGCATGAATGATGGTATAACCCCTGTAATCTTAGCACCCTTCTTCATTGCAGCATCGGCCAAAGCCCCCATTAAGCCTATACCTCCTCCACCGTAGACAACACTATGCCCCCGTGATGCAATAAGCTCACCCAGACGCGAGGCTGCATTTACATATACCTTTTCAATTTTACTGCTGGAGGCAGCGAAAATACCTATATTCATTATAGCAGAATAAAAAAGCCGTTCTAACATGAACGGCCCGTTTCACTTAATATCCTTATCAATCAATAAGAGCATCAACCTTGGAGACAAAATTCGTTTTCGGAACGGCACCAACCTGCTTGTCAGCAACTTCCCCGTTTTTAAAGAACATGACAGTTGGAATATTGCGGATCCCGAATTTAGTTGCTACTCCCGGACTGTCATCCACATCACATTTAACAACAAGTACCCTGCCTTCATATTCTTTTGATATTTCTTCAACAAAAGGAGCAATCATTCTGCATGGTCCGCACCATTCAGCCCAAAAGTCAACCATAACGGGTTTATCTGATTGGAGTACAACTTCTTCGAAATTGGAATCATTAACCTGTAAAGCCATTTTATTTTATGTTTTGTAACGATATTATTTTTGCGCAGGCAAATATAATTAATTTACTTTAAATTCAAGTCCGGGAACAGATTCTATAAAATCTATCATATCATTTTTGAGATTAACCTTGAAAGTACGTGAAAACAGGTTAATACTTATTTTTTCTACAGGATCGGCTACCAGGAATTTAAGTTCAGTATTACCTTTATGTCCGGTAAACAATCCTTTCAGCTTGTTTATTAGTTCCTGGTTTAGCCTGTCCACGGGGATAATGATTGTAAAAGACCTTATCAGCTCGTCTTTGACACTTGTCAGCAGGTGGATGTTCTGTATTTTTACTTCCAGCTCATCTTCCCTGAACATTCTTTTTTGTACTTTACCTTTTACGAGGAGGAAATAACCAGGATTGCAGAATTTACTATTATTAACATAATCTTTATCAAAGAGCATGAACCTGTAAGAATCAGTATAATCCTGTAAGATAAATGATCCAAATGGCTTACCGTTTTTGCTGGTACCGCTCCTGGCTTCGGTAACCATTCCTGCTATTATTACTTCTTTGTTAATTAAATCCTTGAGGTTATTAAGGTCATTGATTTTCATATTACAGAAAGTCTTCATTTCCAGCCTGTAATCATCCAGAGGGTGAGCTGAGAGAAAAATTCCCACAACTTCTTTTTCTCTGGTCAGTTTTTCAAGTTTAGGCCATTCAGGTGTTTCTGGGGGACTGGGTTTAACAACTTCAAAACCATCATCATCTCCAAATAGTGATTGCTGGGGTGTGCTGGTTTCATTTCTGAGCATATTCCCATATCGTATAAGACTTTCAATAAAAACCTGCCCTTTATTATCTTCAGCAAAATACTGTGCCCTGTTAAGTTCTTTGAAGCAGTCTAAAGATCCTGCCAGGGCCATTGCTTCAATGCTTTTTTTATTAAGGTTGTTCAGGTTCACCCTTTCTATGAAGTCATAAATTGAAGAGAAAAGGCCATTATTTTCCCTTTCCTCAATAAGACCAATGACGGCACTGGCACCCACACCTTTTATTGCTCCCAGCCCAAACCTTATATTACCCTCCTTATTAACAGTGAAATTTACATTACTTTCATTTACATCAGGTCCCAGCACTTCAATACCCATTCGCCTGGCCTCGTCCATGAAGGTGGTCAGTTTCTTTATATCATTTATGTTCCGGCTCAGCACTGCAGCCATGAATTCTGCAGGGTAATGAGCTTTCAGGTAGGCTGTCTGGTACGATAGGTAGGCATAACATGTCGAATGTGATTTATTAAATGCATACTGGGCGAATGCTTCCCAGTCAGTCCATATTCTTTCAATGATTCTTTCTTTATAGCCCCTGGTCCTGCATCCTTCGAAGAACTTGACCTTGAGGGCTTCCATCAGCTCTTTCTTTTTCTTGCCCATGGCTTTACGCAGTGAGTCAGCCTCTCCTTTTGAGAATCCTGCCAGTTCCTGTGAAAGCAGCATCACCTGTTCCTGATAAACAGTAATACCGTATGTATCTTTAAGGTGCGTTTCCATCTCAGGCAGCAGGTAGTCTATCTTTTCCACTCCATGCTTCCGCCTGATGTATTTAGGAATATATTCCATGGGGCCCGGCCGGTAGAGGGCATTCATTGCTATGAGGTCTTCAAAGCGGTTGGGCTTTAGTTCGCGAAGATGCTTCTTCATACCATCTGACTCGAACTGGAATAGTCCTGTTGTTTCACCGTTGGAATATAGTTCAAATGTTTTTGAATCATCCAGGGGGACAAGGCTTATGTCAATTTCTATCCCTCTTGAGTCTTTTATATTGTTAATGGCATCCCTGATTATTGAAAGTGTTTTGAGACCCAGGAAGTCCATTTTAAGCAGGCCTACCGATTCAACATGATTACCATCGTACTGGGTTACATAAAGGTCAGTATCTTTAGCTGTACTGATGGGAATATGTTCGTACAATGGGTCCCGGCCAATGATCACTCCGCAGGCGTGGATTCCTGTGTGCCTCACCGATCCTTCCAGGGCTTCCGCATACTTCAGTGTACTAGAAATAAGCTCATTGTCAGATTCTTTTTCTCTTTTAAGTTCAGGAACTTCCTCATAGGCCTTCTGGAATGTAACGCCGGGTCTTTCCGGGACCAGTTTGGCCAACCTGTCGGCATCAGAGAGCTGGAGGTTCTGCACCCTGGCAACATCTCTTATTGCCATCTTGGTTGCCATGGTGCCGAAAGTAATAATATGGGCTACCCTGTCGTGTCCATACTTTTCAACCACATACCGGAGCACCTGGTCCCTGCCATCCTCGTCAAAATCAATATCTATATCAGGCATTGATATACGGTCGGGGTTAAGAAAGCGCTCAAAAAGCAACTTATATTTAATGGGGTCTATATCCGTTATTCTCAGAGCATAGGCCACTGCGGAACCGGCTACGGAACCCCTGCCAGGGCCAACTGAGACCCCCATTTCCCTTGCAGCCCTCAGGAAATCCTGTACAATAAGAAAATAGCCGGGGTACCCCATCTTTTTTATGGTATCGAGCTCGAAGTCGAGCCTTTCTTTTAACTCATCGCTTATATCTACCCATCTTTCACCGGCACCCTCGAAAGTGAGGTGCCTGAGATAATCATCTTTGCTCACGAACTCATCAGGGATGGGAAATTCAGGCATTATGGGCTCATGATTAAGCTCATAATCTTCAACCTTATTGGCTATCTCCATTGTATTATCAACAGCTTCAAGGCAGTCAGGGAATAGTTCCCTCATTTCCTCTTCAGTTTTGAAATATTCCTGCTTGGTATACCTTAGCCTGTCTGGGTCATTAAGCTCTTTACCGGTATTAAGGCAAATAAGGCGGTCATGTGCTTCCGCATCTTCTGCTTTCAGGAAGTGGACATCATTGGAAGCAACTATTTTTATACCCGTTTTTTCTGATAACACCCTGTATGCTTTAATAACCTCATTCTGCCTTGCCAGGGTATCATTGTCATATAGGGGATCACCCGTTTTATGCCTCTGTATCTCAAGGTAAAGATCATCACCAAAAATGTCCCTGTATTCCCTGGCAACTTTTTCTGCTCTATCCAGATCATTATTAAGTATGGCTGTTGGTATTTCACCCGCGATACATGCTGAAGTGGCTATAAGCCCTTCATTATAGTCCTTCAGAAGATCTTTGTCAATCCTTGGTTTATAATAAAAACCCTCGGTCCACGAGAGTGATACAAGCTTAACAAGGTTCCTGTAGCCGGTATAATCTTTGGCCAGCAATATAAGATGGTCACCGGACCTGTCATCCTTAGTTGTATTTTCCGACATTCCCCTCCTGGCCACATATGCCTCAACACCTATGATAGGCTTAATGCCCTTTTCCTTTGCAGCATTATGAAATTCTTTCGCACCAAACATATTGCCGTGATCGGTAATTGCTACAGCCTTCATACCCAGATTGGCAGCTATATCCATGAGCTCACTTATTTTTGATGCACCATCAAGTATTGAATATTGAGTGTGAAGATGTATGTGCACGAAATTACTCATAATAAGACGATTGCGATTTAGATATAAAATAATCCGCAAGGGATAGGGTTTACAAAAGTAACCAAAAATCTCTTTCCAGTAGAGTTTAAAGGGCTTGAGTAATTAACAAATTATACCAGGTGAATATCCAACAGGATATTAATACACAGACAATGTAAATTTTTATTAAATTTGTTAGCACATGCAATTTTTTTGTATCTTGCGCGTCTTTTAAAAAGTATTGGACAGATTTATACTCATTATTATTTAATTACCTAAACTAAAAATTCTAATATGAGAAAATTAGTATTAATGCTGTTTTTCTTTTGTGGCCTGGGTATTATGACCTTCGCTCAGGAGAAGACAGTTACAGGAACTATCACTGCAGCTGAAGATGGTATTACCATTGTTGGAGCTACGGTGAATATCAAGGGAACGACTACGGGTGTTACATCCGATCTCGACGGTAATTTTTCAATTACTGCCATTGAGGGAGATATCCTTGTATTCCGTTTTGTCGGAATGAAAACCCAGGAGATGATAGTTGGTTCAGACAATGTATATGATGTTGTCCTGGAAATCGACAATATAGGTCTTGATGAAGTCATTGTTACCGGTTATGGTTCATCTATCAAGAGAGAGCTTAGTGGATCTATTACTAAAGTTCAGACTAGGGGCCTTGCAGACGTGCCTACTGCTAGCTTTGAATCAGCTATTCAGGGTAGAACAGCGGGTGTTTTCATTGAACAGGCAAGTGGTAAACTGGGCGAGATCGTGAAAATGAGAATCAGGGGTTCATCATCCATTTCGGCCGATAACCAGCCATTATATGTTATAGATGGTGTGCCCGTAACTTCGGTTAACCTTAGTAACTCCGGCAACCAGCCAACCAATCCCCTGGCTGATATCAATATGGCTGATGTTGAGTCCATCCAGATACTCAAGGATGCATCTGCAGCTGCTATTTACGGGTCCAGGGCATCAAACGGTGTTGTGGTTATTACTACTAAAAACGGCCAGGCCGGCGACACCAGGTTTAATGTTTCATATACCACTGGTATCAGTGAGCCCAGCAGGCTTCGCGAATGGCTTAATGCCGACCAGTACCTGGAGCTTTTTAATGAATCAATGGATAATGTATCCGTAGGTGGACTGGTTTGGGACTGGCTGCCTAAAGAAGATATCTGGGAAATCTACGTGAGCGATGAATGGGACCAGGGCTGGGACTCCGACTGGCAGAGTGAAGCTTTCCAGAAAGGTTCTATCAACAGGGTCAACCTGAGTGCCAGCGGAGGTTCAGAGAGCGGAAGCTTTTATGCTGGTATGAGCTATGATAATACAGTTGGGATACTCAGGGGTAATAGTATGAATAAATTTAACGGAAGGGTGAGCCTTGATCAGAAATCAGGAGACAAGTTAACCTATGGTATTAACCTGAGCATTATGAGAACTGAAATGGACAGGGTGGAAAATGATAATGCATTCGCTACACCCCTCCAGCTTGTGGCACAGGCTCCCGTAACTCCAGTTTATGATCCTGACACAGGTGAACTGAACAAGGAAACAGTCTATTATAACGGACTGATATCAATACGTGATTCATACAATAACCAGATATCTTTCAGAACACTGGGTAATGTATTTGGTACCTATGAAATAATTAAGGGTCTTACCTTCAGAACAGATTTCGGTACTGATATTATTGATATGAGGGAAAAGAGTTTCTGGGGACGCGAAACCATTGGTGCCGGACCCGCAGGTGAAGCAGAAAACAGGTCTGTGAGAGTTGTAAACTATAACTGGGACAACTACCTGACTTATATAATGGTGAGAAATGCCCATGATATTAATATTGTTGGAGGTATGTCATATCAGGAGTCAATGACCACAGGTTCAGACATAATAGGCAAAGGATTTCCGACTGATGACTTCCAGAACATAGCAAGTGCAGCTGAAGCTACAACTTTCGACAGCTGGGAGGAAGGGACCACCTACCTTTCATATTTCGGAAGGGCAAATTACATGTATAATAACAGGTACCTGCTTACTTTAAGCGGACGTGTTGACGGATCGTCAAGGTTTGGTATTGATAACAGGTATGGTTTCTTCCCTGCAGGTTCTGTCGGATGGATAATATCTGAGGAGAGTTTTATGGATGGGATAGAAAATGTACTGAGCTATTTTAAACTGAGAACAAGCTATGGACTGACAGGTAACTCAGGTATTCCTGATTATGCTCACCTTGCACTCTACGATGGTGTTAATTATGCCGGACGTAACGGCCTTCAGGCTACACAGCTGGCCTTTAATGAACTGGGCTGGGAAACAACTGCACAATTTGATATTGGTATCGATTTCGGCTTTTTTGCTAACAGGATTACCGGTGAAATAGATTATTACAATAAGCAAACTACCGACCTCCTGCTTTACAAAACACTGCCTTCTACATCAGGTTTTACAGGAGTGTGGAGTAATGTTGGTGAACTGGAGAATAAAGGTGTTGAATTTGCATTGCATTCAAATAACCTTACCGGAACATTCAGGTGGGAAACGGATTTCAATATAGCATTCAACAGAAATAAGGTACTAAGCGTTGATGGACCTGAGATCACTCCAAACGGACTAAACTACGTAATGGAACAGCAGCCTATAGGTGTCTGGAAAATGCGTAAGTATGCAGGTGTTGATCCTGCTAACGGTGATGCTCTGTATTATGTTGAGGAAGGAAGTGATGAAACAACAAATAACTACAACCTCGCAAATCCAATGGTTGTAGGATCACCAAATCCGGATTTTACCGGTGGCCTCTCAAACCACTTTGAATATCAGGGATTTGACCTTGATATTCTTCTCAGTTTTGTATATGGGAATAAAATCTATAACGGCGGCGGAATGTACCAGTCGGCTAATGGAGATTGGTTTGATAATCAAACTGTTGACCAGATGGATAGGTGGCAACAACCGGGTGATGAAACCGATATTCCACAGGCACGACTGGGAATGGGTAACGGTACACGTGATTCAGACCGTTATCTTACAGATGGTTCCTACCTGAGATTCAGGAATGTTACCCTGGGTTACAACCTGCCCAAAAATGTTCTTAACCGCATTAAGATGCAAAGTGCCAGGATATGGATTGGCGTACAGAACCTGTATACACTCACAAACTATAAGGGTTGGGATCCAGAGGTAAACTGGGTAGGTACCAACCGGACAACACAGACACAGAACATCATACAGGGATATGATTTCTATACTGCACCGCAGGCAAGAACTTATTCTGTTGGTATAAACCTTACTTTCTAAAAATAGCAAACTATGAATATCATGAAAAATAAAATATTTGACAGACTATTATGGTTGCTTATAATACCGGTTATGATCTTCAGTTCATCATGCGATGATAAACTGGATCTTAAACCCAAGCAATCAATTGATGCCAGTGTCGCTCTTACCACTCCTGAAAATATCCAGGCAACACTGGTGGGAGCATACCTGCAGGCGCGAGATGCTGATATTTTCGGAAGTACTTTTAATGAATACAGCGAATTGCTGGCAGCTACCGTTGATATGAGATTCCTCGGTACATATGAACAGCCTCGTGAGATAATAAACAAGGAAATTGCTGTTACTAATTCATATATCAGAGATACATGGATCGAAGCATATAACCTGATAAATATATGTAATGTGCTTATCGATCCTGAAACACTCGCAGTGCTGGATGCCGATGATGCACAGAGAATAGAAGGTGAAGCTAAATTCTTAAGAGGATGGGTTCTTTTCGATATGACCAGGCTCTTTGGTTTGCCTTATGAACCCGGGCAGGCTAACAGCCAGCTGGGTGTTCCTATTCTAACCACTCCTACAAAAGACGTAAGCGATGCAATTGAGGTGGCAAGGAATACGGTGGGAGATTGTTATGCACAGGCCCTGGATGACTTAACTGATGCAAAGACTCTCTTACCTGAATTCAATGATGTGTATGCAAACACTTATGCTGCCAGTGCCGTGCTTGCAAGAATATACCTGCAGATGAGTGATTTTACCAATGCTGCAACTGAAGCAAACAGGGTTATTGAATCAGGATATTATTCACTGGTTTCTACTCCACTGGCTGAATTTAATAATAATGTTGCAACAAGTGAAGATATCTTCGTCCTGCAGAATAACGTGGCCAGTAATACTTCGTGGCTGACTGTTATGTACGCTTCACTGAACGGTATGGGAAGAGGCGATTATGACATACAGCCTGGTTTTCTTGCAACTTTTGATGCGGCCGATCTCAGAGGTATGTACCAGGGAGAAGCAGAGATGGAAGACATTTATACTATCGCTGATATCAATAAGATGTATTACTATGGTGTTGGTACTATCCTGAATAATGGTGGTATAAATACGGCAAAGTGGGGGGATTACTTTGCAAATATCACGCTTATCAGACTGGCAGAAATGTACCTTGTAAGAGCCGAAGCTAATTTTGAGTCAACAGGTCCTCAAATAGGTCCAAATACTCCTATCCAGGATATTAATATTATCAGGGACAGAGCTCTGGCTCCTGTTCTTATCGGCACACTGACACAGGATCAGATACGCCAGGAGAGATACTGGGAACTTTGCTGGGAAGGACACAGGCTGCACGATCTTAAAAGATGGCAGGTCGACATAGACGATGGTCTTCCATATGATGCAGGTAACCTGATACTCCCTATTCCATTCAGGGAAATAGAAGCAAACGACCTGCTTGTTCAGAATACATGGTATGTGACCAAATAGGACGGACAAAATATCATCAAAATAAACAGATGCTAAAAATTGAGGCTCTCTTCCCGGGAGCCTCTTTTTTTTTACATTAATCCATCATCCAAATTGACATCAATTAGTTAACTATTTTATTGGCAGTTAATTTTTATAATCATATCTTTGCAGCCACAAATTTTATAAGTAAGAATATTAACGCGTATTAAATGGCAGTAAAAATCAGATTAGCTAGGAAGGGCCGCAAGAGAAAGGCCTTCTACCACATTGTGGTAGCAGATAGCAGAGCGCCACGGGATGGCCGATTTATTGAAAAACTCGGGGTATACAATCCCATTACAGATCCGGCTACTATCGAAATAGATTTCGAGAAAGCACTGGACTGGCTGCAAAAAGGCGCACAACCTACAGATACATGCAGGGCTATCTTATCATATAAAGGAGTGATGCTGAAGAAACACCTTTTGGAAGGAGTGAGAAAAGGAGCTTTTGATGAAGCTGAAGCCGAAAGAAGATTCCAGATATGGCTGAAAGAAAAAGAACAGAAAATTGAGGCCAAAATAACAGGAATAGTAAAGGACAGGGAAGACGATAAGATAAAAAGAATTGAAGCTGAAAAGCAAATTAATGAGGAAAGAGCTAAAGCCCTGGCAAAAAAACGGGAAGAAATGGCTGCTGCTGAAGCATCAACCGGTGACGAGGGAATAAAAACCGAGCCGCAAGAAGAAAAAGTAGAAGAAGAAGCTCCCGCCTCCGCTGCATCATCCGATGAAGCTACGGCAGAAAAGAAGGCTGAGGCTGAGGAGAAGAAAGAAGAAAAAGTAGAAGAAGAAGCTCCCGCCTCCGCTGCATCATCCGATGAAGCTACGGCAGAAAAGAAGGCTGAGGCTGAGGAGAAGAAAGAGGAAAAAGTAGAAGAAGAAGCTCCCGCCTCCGCTGCATCATCCGATGAAGCTATGGCAGAAAAGAAGGTTGAGGCTGAGGAGAAGAAAGAGGAAAAAATAGAAGAAAAGGCTCCCGCCTCCGCTGAAGCTGCGGATACCAAGGAAGCTAAGGCGGACAAGAAGGCTGAGGAAAAGAAAGAAGAAAAAGCCAGGGAGGAATAAGAAAACTATTAGCGGGATGCTATGCCCGTACAAGATAAAAAGTTGATATTACTCGGAAAGATCATTAAGGTGCATGGTTATGGGGGAGCTGTAATGCTGCATCCTGAAGAGTATGTTCCTGAAGGACTCAAAGTAATGGAATGGGTTTTTATTGAAACAGAAGGGAAGCCTGTTCCTTTTTTTATTAGCTCAGTTACCGAGCATGCATCCGGAAATATAGTCCTTAAATTTGATAACTACGATAACAGCGAAACAATGACAGAATTTATTGGCTGCAGGGTTTTGCTGAACCAGGAAGAATTGGAAGATGATGATGAGATGCCGGCTCACCTTATCCTCACAGGATTCAAAGTGTATAACCCACTTAATAAATATATCGGGTCGGTGGAAAAAATATTGAGCCTGCCAATGCAATATATGCTTGTGCTCAGGGACAAAGAAGATGCCGAACAACTCATACCACTGAACGTGGACTGGGTAATAGGGATAGATAAGGATAAAAAGACTATTATAATGGACCTGCCCGATGGAATAATGAATATCAATGACTAATATTTCTCACTTCCTGCATCGATTATTATTTAGTTTCGTCTTTATTATGTCTTAGATTTGAAAACCTAATTAATAAATAATCATGAAGAAATATCTTGGCTTATTACTAATTACCTTACTATCCATCGGTGTATCAAATGCGCAGACAAGAGAAACAAGAGATCTGGATGATTTTACCGGTATAGGATTTGGTGTGGCAGGCACCCTGATACTTCAACAGGGGAACACCTTCAGCGTGGTCCTTGAAGGGGATGAGGACTATCTTGAAGAAATAGAAACGACCATTAGAAGTGACAAACTTATTATCCACCATGACAGTTGGATGAGTTTTGGCAATAAAAAGGTCACGGTTTATGTAACAATGCCTGTGATAGAAGACCTTAATGTTTCAGGCTCAGGAAACATAATTGCAGAAGAATCCATAAGGGCTGAAGAACTGGATATGGGAGTAAGCGGCAGTGGTAATATCAAACTGGCTAATCTTAGCGCTGAAGCTGTCAACTGTAGAATCTCAGGCTCAGGTTCGATTGAACTGGATGGTTCGGCGGAAGACGGGGAATTGTCAATAAGTGGATCCGGGAAATACAGGGGAGAAGCATTCAGGCTGAAAACAATGGATATATCTATATCAGGAAGCGGAACATGCAGGGCAATGGTTGAGGAGGATCTGGAAGCAAGAGTGTCAGGCAGCGGGGATGTATATTATTCAGGGAGTCCCAGAGTTGATGCAAAAGTATCAGGTTCCGGCAGGGTAAGGAAAAATTAAGTCACCCTTATCGTATAATCTTAAACTGCCCGTCAATTTCTATTTTGATTATTGATGAGGCAGTTTTCATATCTGCTTCATCCTGGCGTAACGGTACAATGTAGTCTACAGCTTCTTTAATCTTATTGTTGATTTCCATGTAGTTGACAGGGGCTGTTTCTCCGGTGATATTTGCGGATGTTGATACAAGCGGTTTTCTTAATCGTGCAATAAGTAAAGCGCAAAATTCATCTTCCATAATTCTTATTCCGAGAGAACCGTCATCAGCTATAAGCTCTGGGGCAATATTCCTGGCACCGGGGTATATAAGTGTAAGAGGCTGGTCACTGACTTCAATGAGCTGCCAGGCAATCCCGGGTACCTCTTTTACATGATATGGTAATTTTGATTCAGAGTCGAGCAATATCAGCATGCCCTGCTTATCATCCCTCTTCTTGATGTTGTATATTTTTTTTACGGCATTGCTGTTAGTGGCGTCACAACCCAGTCCCCATATCGTGTCAGTGGGATAAAGTATCACACCTCCTTTTCGAAGCACCTCAACGCATTCTTTTATTATATCATTTATGCCTGCCATGAACTGTTAAGCTTGTTTTAAATTCAATAAAGCCCGCTTAATAAGAAAAGCCATGATCATCATTACTAAATGTCAACATTATGATCCCTGAGGGCATCATTAAGCGAAGTTTTCTTATCTGTTGATTCTTTACGCCTGCCTATTATCAGCGCACAGGGTACCTGGTATTCGCCGGCAGGGAATTTTTTTGTGTATGAGCCAGGGATTACCACTGATTTTGGTGGCACATAACCCTTGTATGTACGAAGTTTTTCCCCTGTGACATCCATCACCCTTGTTGACCTTGTAATTACTACGTTGGCTCCCAGGACAGCTTCTTTAGCTATATATGCCCCTTCAACTATTATACACCTTGATCCTATAAAGCAGTTATCTTCAATGATTACGGGGGCTGCCTGCACAGGTTCAAGCACACCACCAATTCCAGCTCCTCCGCTCAGGTGAACATTTTTTCCTATCTGCGCGCATGATCCAACTGTGGTCCAGGTGTCTACCATGCTTCCCTCATCAACATATGCACCAATGTTTATGTAACAAGGCATCATTATCACACCCCTGTTTATATATGCCCCGTACCGTGCAATGGCATGCGGAACTACCCTTACCCCCAGTTCTTTATAGCCTTTTTTCAGCTTAATCTTGTCATGGAATTCAAATGGGCCGGTCTCAGTTACTTCCATATCCTGGATTGGGAAATACAGGATAACAGCCTTCTTAATCCACTGGTTTACCACCCACCCTTTTTCAGAACTTTCAGCTACCCTTACCTTTCCCACGTCGAGCAGCCTGATGACCTCCCTTATGGCTTCTTTGGTATTGTTATCCTCAAGTAAATCCCTGTTATCCCAGGCTTTTTCAATAATAGTTTTCAGATGCTTCATTTCCAGCTGTTTTGTCAGACAAATGTAATGAGTTATTTTGAAAGTTGAATTATTGAACTGTTTAACAGTTGAATCGGGTTTGTTGAATTGCTGTTATAATACCCGATTCAACAATTTAACGATTCCACGATTCAACAAATATTATACAGCATATAATATTTTCTCATAAAGTTTAACTTTGTAATTGCCACTATGATTTTTAAAATTATATTATTAACCAAAATAAGATCATTATGAAAAAAGTGTTTTTTCTACTAATCATTATCACATTTGTTAGCTGTGGGATAAAAGCCCAGGATGCCCTGAAATACCAGAAGCCACCTGAAGAAATTCTCGAGATAATGATGGCAAGTACTACACCTTCGGTCTCAATAAGTCCTGATGGTGCTATTATTGCCCTGACAGAAAGACCGGGGATGCCTTCCATAGAAGATCTTTCAAGGGAGGAGCTGCGTCTGGGAGGCCTTAGGATAGACCCGGCTGTAAATGGTCCCAGCAGGCGTAACTATGCTACGGGATTATCCCTGATGAACATTGATGGCTCAGGTAAAGGAAAGCTTAATGGTCTGCCCGGGAATCTAAAGCTCGGAAGCTTCTCCTGGTCAAATGACGGTAAACAATTTGCATTTACCAATACAACGGATAGCAGTATTGAGTTGTGGATAGGTGATGTGGAGAGCCTGGAAGTGAAAAAAGTTGATGACAATCTGAATATGGTCATAGGCTTTCGTGGTTTCAGTTGGTTCCCCGACAATAAAAGCATAATATATCAGACAATAATACCCGGGAGGGGTGAACGCCCCTTGCCATCCCCGGTACCTGAAGGCCCCGTTGTACAGGAAAGCCTTGGTAAGAAGGGAGCTGCCCGGACCTTCCAGGACCTGCTTGAGAATCCTGTAGATGAAGCAATATTTGAATATTATGCAGGTTCGGTAATAAAGATATGGGATGGATCATCGGTGGAGCAGATAGGTAAGCCGGGAATATATGGCTCGGTTGTCCCATCTCCTGACGGAAAATACCTGATGATCCAGACAGTAGAGAAACCATTCTCATATACTGTTCCTTATTATTATTTCCCTTCGGTTGTTGCCATCTGGGACATGGATGGGAATCTCGTTAAAAAACTGGCAGAATTGCCATTGAAGGAGAACCTCCCGCGAGGATATGATATGACTTTCCCCGAGCCCTCAGGTTTTACATGGAGGAATGACAAACCTTCGATGGCCATGTGGGTTAAGCCACTTGATGGTGGTGATTTTGAAAAGGAAATGGAATACCATGACCAGGTTTATCTCCTTGATGCACCCTTTGACGGGGAACCTCAAGAATATGTGGCAACCAGACTGAGGTTCGGAGGTATTACCTGGGGAAATGATGATATTGCTATCCTGAGGGAAAGATCCCGTAAGGAGAGGCTCAATGTACAGTTCATGTTCGATCCTGACGACCCCATGGGGACTAAAAAAGAGATCTTCAGACTGCAATCAGAAGACAGGTATAATGATCCCGGTAATTTTGTAACCACCGAGAATGAATCAGGCCAGAGAGTGCTCCTGTTTGATAAAAGGGAGAGATCACTTTACCTGAGAGGAAGCGGTGCATCACCGGAGGGCGACCGTCCCTTCATTGATGAATACAGGATAAAGGATGGTATAATAACAAGATTGTGGCGTTCGGAAGCCCCATATTATGAAAGTGTGGCCGATATACTTGCTGATGAGGAAAACCTGGTCATAACCACCAGGGAATCAGTTGATATACCACCTAACTATTTCATACGTAACCTGAAGAACGGTGAGCTGACTCAGATCACCAATTTTGAGAATCCTTATCCTCAATTGGAAGGTGTAAGCAAAGAACTGGTAAAATATAAAAGGAATGACGGTCTTGACCTTTCTTTTGAGCTTTATCTGCCAGCAGGATATGATAAGGAAAAGGACGGACCCTTGCCTGCTGTTCTCTGGGCATATCCGCGTGAGTACCAGAGCCAGGATGCTGCCGGCCAGTTATCAGGATCACCATACAGGTTCATAAGGGTGAGCCCCTCCTCCATACTGGTATTTGTTACCCAGGGGTATGCAGTAATGAATAATGCCGCATTCCCTATAGTAGCACAGGATGAAAAAGAACCAAATGATACCTTCAGGGAACAGCTGGTGGCCAATGCGCAGGCAGCAATAGACAAAGGTGTGGAGATGGGTGTAGTTGATCCTGAAAGGGTAGGGGTTGGAGGACATTCATACGGTGCCTTTATGACTGCCAACCTGCTTGCTCATTCACGCCTGTTTGCTGCTGGAATAGCCAGGAGCGGCGCGTATAACAGGACACTGACACCCTTTGGCTTCCAGAATGAAAGACGCTCTTTCTGGGAAGCACCCGACCTGTATTTTTATATGTCACCCTTTATGCATGCTGACAAAGTCAAAGACCCCATTTTACTGATCCATGGACAGGCAGATAATAACAGTGGCACATTCCCTCTTCAGAGTGAAAGATATTATGCAGCTCTTAAAGGTCATGGAGCTACCGTAAGATTGGTACTTCTTCCAAAAGAAAGCCATGGCTATTCATCAGCTGAATCACTTATGCATATGCAGTGGGAAACATACAGCTGGCTGGAGAAATATGTGAAGAATAAATAATTGTTGAAGCGTTGAACCGAGCAGGATGAGTTTGCCGCAGGCAAGCGAATCCTACGAGTTCGGCGAAGCCAAATGTTTAATTGTTGAATCGGGTTGTTTAATCGTTTAAGCCGGTTAACACCCGTTTCAACATCCCAATTCAACGATTCAACAACTCAACGATTCAACAGATATTCAGATATGAATATATTTGAATATTTTTTTGAGCCTTAAATCTTGCATATATCAAAAAGTCAGATACTTTTGCATAATTATCACGAAAACCTGAATTTTTTAGATAACTAAACTAACTACCTATGATCAGCAGTTTATTTTGGATCGTTCCTGTTGCGGCGGTTACCGCATTGTTATTTGCCTGGATTTTCTTCAAGGGTATGATAAGAAAACCCGAGGGTACAGACAAGATGAAAGAGATTGCGCAGTATGTCAGAGATGGAGCTATGGCTTACATCAAAAGACAGTATAAGGTTGTGTCTATTGTGTTTGTATTCCTGGTTATTTTCCTTTTAATTCTTGCTCAGCTTGGTGTTCAGAATCCATTCGTACCTGTGGCATTTCTAACAGGTGGTTTCTTTTCCGGCTTATGCGGCTACCTTGGTATGCGTACTGCTACTTTTGCTTCTGCACGTACAGCACATGGAGCATCTATATCGCTTAACCAGGGATTAAAGATAGCTTTTCGCAGTGGGGCAGTAATGGGACTTGTTGTTGTCGGTTTTGCCCTCCTGGATATTTCAGCCTGGTTTCTAATACTTACCAAAGCAGTATTCACCCCGGAAAACATGGAACATGGTCTGCAGTGGTTTGGCCTGACTTTCGTTCATGAGGGGACAACAGAGCACCAGAAGATGGTTGAGATAACGGCAACCATGCTTACTTTCGGCATGGGTGCATCGACACAGGCGCTGTTTGCCCGTGTTGGAGGTGGTATATACACAAAGGCTGCTGATGTTGGTGCTGACCTTGTTGGAAAGGTTGAGGCCGGAATTCCTGAGGATGATCCTCGTAATCCTGCCACCATAGCTGATAATGTTGGTGATAATGTTGGTGATGTTGCCGGTATGGGTGCCGACCTGTATGAGTCCTATGCAGGTTCAATTCTTGCCACTGCTGCACTTGGTGCCGCATTGCCTTTACTTTCTCCTGATGACCAGGTTAAGGCAATTATTGCTCCCATGATTGTTGCAGCTGTAGGTATAATAATTTCTATAGCCGGTATTTACATGGTCAGGGCTAAAGAGTCGGCCACCCAGAAGAACCTCCTTAATGCACTCCTCCTTGGGACAGGGGGCAGTTCAGCACTTATACTTATTGTGCTGGCCGGACTGGCTTTTGCTGGCTGGATAACATGGGGGGTTTTCGGGGCTGTTGTTGCCGGACTGCTGGCAGGTGTAATAATAGGACAGAGTACAGAGTATTTTACATCTGATGAATACAAACCTACCAGAGGAATAGCGAGACAGACAAAACAGGGGCCTGCAACCACCATAATTGATGGTGTGGCTGTGGGGATGTACTCAACATGGATACCCGTTGTGACAATCGTGGGAGGTATTATTGCTGCTTTTGGTTTTGCCGGGGGCTTTACACACTTTGCTGATGGCGTTTACGGTATTGGCTTTGCAGCCGTTGGCATGTTATCAACCCTTGGCATTACACTGGCGACAGATGCATTTGGCCCGATAGCTGATAATGCCGGGGGGAATGCCGAGATGTCAGCGCTTCCTCCCGAGGTAAGGGAAAGAACGGATGCACTTGATATGCTGGGGAACACAACTGCTGCCACCGGCAAAGGATTTGCTATAGGATCAGCTGCTTTGACCGCCATGGCTCTTCTGGCAGCATATATGGAAGAAGTGAGATTATGGCTTGGCAAACTGGCGGATGCCAGTGTCGAAGGCTTTAGACAGATTGGTGATATATTGTTCTATACCGATTCGGTTCCAATGATAGAAGAAGGCCAGAAAGCTGTTCAGGTTGCCTCGGCCCATATAGATGATTTCGTTTCAGCATACAACCTATCACTGTTCAACCCGATACTCCTGGGAGGTATATTCTTAGGCGCAATGATGGCATTCGTTTTCTGTGCTATGACTATGAAAGCAGTCGGAAGGGCAGCAGGTTCAATGGTGGATGAAGTACGGAGACAGTTCAAGGAAATACCAGGCATTATGGAGGGTAAGGCTACACCTGAATATGCAAAGTGTGTGGCCATATCAACAAAGGGTGCCCAGAGAGAGATGATATTGCCCTCGATGCTTGCTATAGTGGTACCAATAGCAATAGGCGTATTATTGGGTGTGGCTGGTGTAGTTGGCCTGCTTGTTGGCGGGTTGACAACAGGTTTTACCCTGGCGGTGATGCTTAATAATGCCGGTGGAGCATGGGATAATGCCAAGAAATACATTGAGAAAGGAAATTACGGGGGTAAAGGAAGCGAAGCCCATCATGCCGCGGTAGTAGGCGATACAGTGGGTGATCCCTTTAAAGACACTTCCGGGCCATCACTTAATATCCTGATAAAACTTATGACCATGGTATCTGTCGTAATGGCAGGCTTAACGGTGGCTTACAGTATTTTTTAATCAGCGTATATGAATGATCTGAAGATCCCCGTACCGGCTGATATTGAAGAAGCTTATGAGAAGATAAAACCTTATATCCATAAGACACCAGTACTTAGTTCTTCGCTGCTTAATGAAATGTACGCTGCCAGGCTTTTTTTCAAATGTGAAAATTTCCAGAAAGTCGGGGCTTTCAAGTTCAGAGGTGCCACAAATGCAGTTATGTCTCTGAGTGAGAAAGAAATAACCAGGGGGTTGGTAACACATTCATCAGGCAATCATGCTGCTGCACTATCTCTTGCCGCAAGAATGAGGGGTGCAAAGGCATATATTGTTATGCCTTCTAATTCTCCGGAAGTAAAAAAACAGGCCGTAAGCTCCTATGGTGCGGAAATAAGTTACTGTGAGCCCAGGCTGAAAGCAAGAGAGGATACTGCAAACCAGATAATAGAGAAAACAGGGGCTACCTTTATTCATGCATATGATAATTTTAACGTAATCAGCGGACAGGGTACGGCCGGACTAGAGCTGGTGAGGGAGCACCCTGACCTGGATATAGTTATTGGCCCTGTAGGGGGTGGCGGCTTGATGAGCGGAACATCAATAGCGGTTAAAGGTATTAACAAGGATATAAGGTTATACGGGGCTGAACCGCTGGGTGCGGATGATGCCTACAGATCCATTAAATCAGGTGAGTATATCCCCTTTCATAAACCTGATACAATAGCCGATGGATTACTAACTACATTGAGTGAAAGAACATTTTCCATATTAAGTAAAAACCTGGATGATATTTTTACCGTTACAGAAGAAAGTATAATCAGGTGCATGAAGATTATATGGGAAAGAATGAAAATAATTATTGAGCCATCCTCTGCAGTAAGCCTAGCCGTTATTGATGAGAACAGGGAAATGTTCAAAGATAAAAAGGTTGGGCTGATACTCTCAGGAGGGAATGTGGATCTTAGTAATCTTCCCTTCTAGTTGCTTATTCTGAAGTGAGCAGTGATGGGATAGTGATCGGAATACTTTAACCTGTCAGTGGTATAACCACTTGAAGAAAGCCTGTCGTCAAAAAGAATATAGTCAATCCTGTTGGGAGGGTATTTGCCTTTATATGTGAAACCCGCTCCGCTACCCGACTCAACAAATGCATCTTTCAATCCCTTCCTGATCTTCCTGTAGCTATATGATATGGGGGTGTCATTGAAATCACCGCACACAATGACCGGATAAGGTGAAGAATTAATATGTTCCTTTACAACGATTGCCTGCTCTGCCCTGCGTGCAAATCCCTTCTTAAGTGAAAAAGACAGATCCCTCAATTCCTTCATGGTGCCGTTTTCTTCATTGGCATAAATCTCCTCAATCAGTGATCGTTCCATTCGCCTGAGCTTAAATGATTGCAGGTGATTATTATAGATCCTGAAAGTGTCAGAAGCTATAACTACATCAGTATATATAGAAAGACTCGCAGAATTTGGGTGTAGGATATCCCCACGGCCAACAATGGGAAAAGTGGTGAAGGTGGCTATTCCGTAATGACGGTTATCCTTAATATGCACAAATTTAGTATGGAAATTGTAATTCTCATTGATGGGTCTGGCAAAGCGACGTGATATGCCGGAGGCGGGACCATTAAGGTAAAATTCCTGCAGGCAAAGTATATCGGGATTATTTGCCTTCAGATAATCCAGGATGTCCTTTTCACTGTTCCTGTCAGTATCATAATGATTAAAGAGCCTGATATTATAGCTCATCAGGCTCAGATCGGAATCCACTGTTTCACTATTGCCGAACCTGATAAAATTATTGAAATTATTGAATCCCAGGCCGATCACAATTATTGAGATAAATACCTCTTTCCTGAAACTAATTGCCCAGATAAGCACGAAGATTATATTTAATAGTAAAAGGTAGGGGTATGCAAGTCCAAAAAAGGCAGGTAATGCAATTTTCTCCGGATTGATTATCACCGAGGCATAGGCCAAAAGTAAAGCCAGGGCAGCGACAAGGTTAAGGATTAATAATATTTTTCTAATTAGCTTATGCAAGGTTTACATGAATTATGAGGGATAAAAGTAAGGTGAAAAAATCAGAAAAAGAAGTACAGGTCTTATTTCTGGCCCTCCTTAAAAAGGATTTCTTTTTCTGATTTTGTAAGGCTATCATATCCACCCTTGGATATTTTTTCCAGTATTTTGTTTATCTGCTCTTGATGATCAGTTTTCATTTTATTATAGTCCAGGTCGGTCATCGGTTTCTTATATGATACTTTCATCTTCTTGCGAGGTTTAAACCAGGTAGCAATTGTATCAATGATGCTGCTAATCCATTTGCCGGTATCTTTACCCTGTTTGTAACGAACGGCATAAATATATCCAAAGACAGCCCCTCCTATATGGGCTATTTTCCCACCTGTATTAACTGAAAAGTCAAAAACGGAAGTAAGCAGGAAAATCCCAAGAGCTATATATTTTATCTTAACCCTTCCCAGCAGGAAGAGATGAACTGAATAATCAGGAACATATGCAGCCGTGGCTACAACTATCGCCATTACAGAAGCTGAAGCTCCCATGGCAATGGAAACATGTATTGTTTCGGAAAAGGCAGGGAAAATATTAAAGGAAAGTATATAGAAAAGGGCTCCTGACAGTCCACCTAGAATATATACAGCCACAAGCTTTTTCTGGTCGAAGTAATCACTGAATATCCTGCCAAACCAGTAAAGCCATAACATATTGAAAAGTATATGGAAGAAGCCTTCATGCAGGAACATGTAGGTGATTACGGTCCAGGGTTTAAGTATAAGGTTTGAGAAGGAGGCAGGCACTGCAAGAAACTCAACTACTGAGGACGATATGCCCGGCTTATTTGCCAGTACGGCAATTATCTGCAAGATGGCCATCACGATAAAAACAGCTGAATTAATATAAATCAGCTTGAGAAGGTTTGTGCCCTTCCTGAATTGTTCCTTCAGTTCGCTGATAACAGTCATCAGTAAAGAGTGTTAGTTGTTTTCTTCCATATTCTTATAAGTATATATCCAAATATCATACCGCCGAGGTGAGCAGCGTGTGCGACATTACTTCCGGGTTGTGATATGGCGAAATATAATTCTATAGCCCCATAAGCTATTACAAACCATTTTGCCTTGATTGGTATAGGTGGAAACAGGAGCATGAGCCGGGTATTGGGAAAGAGTACTCCAAAAGCCAGCAGTATACCGAACACTGCTCCTGAAGCCCCAACAGTTGGTACATTCAGTAACATATTTAACTGAAACATGTTGGGATCGGTGAAATTCCTGCCGGTCTGCCAAATTTCTGCTCCTCTATCCATTACCAGCTGCAGCTGATCGGGACTGATTGCCCCGACAAGCTTATAATACTGTATGGCTATTACTGCTTCGTGAGTGAGAGCGGCTCCCAGGCCACTTACAAAATAGTAGATAAAGAATCTTCTAGGACCCCAGACTGATTCCAGTACACGGCCAAACATGAACAATGCAAACATATTAAAAAATAGGTGCGCAAAACCACCGTGCATGAACATATGGCTAATTATCTGGTAAGGCCTGAAATGGTCTGATTTGGGATAATAAAGGCCAAGTGTTGCGTTCAGATCAACATTAAAAACACCTATGGCGGTGTACATCGCAAGCAACATTATCACGTTAATAAGGATGAGATTCTTTACGACCGGGGGTATTCCTGAAAATCCTCTGCCAAAATTGTCCATATACCAAAATCTGTTTTAACAGTTGTCTTTTTATATAACAATAGTCAGGCCAAGATAGTTAAGATTATTCTAAATACGACATATTGTCATCTTCATCAAAATGATGTTGTGGGGCTTAGTGCCACAACATCCTGATAATTACTACCTCAGCCTCTTATCCAGCTCATCCAGTGTGATGATACTTATTATAGCTTTCCCCGAGGGAGAATAATTCGGGTTTGTGCACTGGAACAGCTTATCAACCAGTTCTCTAATTTCCGGTATCTCAAGTGTCCTTCCATAAGGCACTGCTGCTGCCCTGGACATGCAGATGGCAATTTTATCCCTGTTACTGTCGCCGGGGTCTTTTTCAGTGGTTTTATACTCTTCCAATATTATCTCAATCATTTCCCTCGGGTCCTCATTCATGCTTGATGATGGTTGTGAATTGATGGATATTGTATTATTACCCAGGTAGCGTACATCAAAGCCACAATTCTTCAAATCTTCTTCAATTTCTGACAGGATGGCCAGGTCAGACTGGTCAAGTTCAAGGGTTTTTGGGAACAGGCTTTTTTGTGCTACTACAGTATCTGTCTTGAGTGCATGTATGAATTTATCATACAATATCCTTTCATGAGCTCTTTTCTGGTCGATTATCATAAGTCCCGATTTGACCGAACATATTATATACTTGTTTCTTACCTGGAATAATTTTTCCGGACCATGGATAGATTCTTCCATGTTTTTAGAGTCCGGGATAATTCTATCCTGGTCTGTAGTGTCAATTCCTGCATACAGTTTTTCCCATGCCGTGACGTTGGGGTACCTTTTGTACCTGTCTTCCTCACCGAAAGGATTAAAATCGTTGTCAATATTTATGCGTGGCATTTCAGCAGGTTTCCTGCCTGCAGGCGGGATGTCTATTATGCCTTCATTATCAAAATCCAGTGAAGGGACAATATTAAACTTGCCCAGGCTTTCCCTGACTGAGGCATGCAATATTTGCCATATCATTCTCTCATTCTCAAATTTTATCTCTGTTTTTGTCGGATGTATATTAACATCTATCGTTGCCGGGTCAGCTTCAAGAAAAATAAAATATGCCGGTATTGCTTCCGGTGGTAAAATATTCTGGTATGCCTCCATTACTGCCTTATGTAGGTAAGAGTGGCGCATATACCTCTTATTGACAAAAAAGAACTGTTCTCCGAATGTTTTCCTGGCATGTTCAGGCTTACCGATAAACCCGCTAATCTTGACCAGGCTGGTATCGGTTTCAATATTAATGAGGTTTTGATTAATACTTTTTCCGAAAACCCCGATTATCCTCTGTCTCATATTAGACTGTGCCAGGTTGAACAATTCCTTGTCATTATGATGGAGGCTGAACCTTATACCCGGATGAGCCAGGACTACTCTCTGGAACTCATTGATTATATGACGCATCTCGGTGGAAGCAGATTTCAGGAATTTACGCCGGGCCGGGACATTATAAAAAAGATTCTTGACTGCAATATTTGTCCCCGGGGGACAGCTCACGGGCTCCTGCAATTCAACCTTTGAGCCATTAATTTTTACTATGGTACCTATCTCGCTTGCGTGAAGTCGGGTTTTTATTTCTACCATTGCCACGGCAGCTATTGATGCAAGAGCCTCGCCCCTGAACCCTTTGGTGCTTATTGCAAAGATATCTTCGGCAGCACTTATCTTTGATGTGGCATGTCTTTCAAAGCTCAGCCTGCAGTCTGTTTCTGACATACCCGTACCATCATCGATAACCTGCACGAGTGAGCTTCCGGAATCTTTAATTATAACTTTAATAATTTTACTGTCTGCATCAACAGAGTTTTCCATCAATTCTTTCACCAGTGATGCAGGTCTCTGTATAACCTCACCTGCGGCTATCTGGTTTGCAACAGAGTCGGGTAAGAGCTTGATAATATCAGGCATCAATGAAAAGTTTACAGGTATAGGAAAACGTAAGTGATGAGGAAAAGTACCAGGACAATAACTATCAGTCGTATCAATGTGTATCTCTGGACCCTTGTTTTGTGCTGGCTGAAATAGTTGGTCATCGATCCACGTGTTATCCTCGGGACATATTCTTTGTCGTTATCCCCGTCCTCCTTAATACCCAGCTCAGCCTTTATTAAGCGCTCTCTATCTTCCCTCCGCTCTTTATCAGCGTCGTAATACATGGGAGTATAGTTGAACCCCTTTGGTTTGTACTGCTTGAAAAAGCTTGGTATTCCTGCCATTATATTAATTTTTTACAAAGATACTAATTATACCTAAGTCTTTCAATTCAGTAAGGTTCCACAATATTTGCAATGGGATGCGTCCTCATCATGATCTTCAGCAAGGCACCCCGGGCAGGTCTGTGTACTGGTATTACTTTTGCGGATGAGCTTTTGCTGGTAATTAATTTCTGCACTGACTATACCTGTTGGAACTGCTATTATAGCATAACCTGTGAGCATGGTAAGGCTGGCAATAAACTGACCCAGGCCTGTAGCCGGTGCTATGTCTCCATACCCAACCGTAGTGATTGTTACTATTGTCCAGTATATTCCCTTTGGGATACTGGTAAAGCCGTTCACTGAACCTTCAATGAGATACATCATAGTACCTATTATGATTACTACAGTAGTAACAGCAACAAAAAAGACACCTATCTTGGCCTTGCTTGCAGAAAGTGATTTATTTATTATGGTACCTGCTACTGTATACCTTGACAGTTTGAGAACCCTGAATATCCTCAGAAGTCGCAGAGCCCTTATAACAAGCAGACTTGCGCCACCCGAAAATATCAGGCCCAGGTAAGTTGGCAGGGTGGCAAGAAGGTCAATTATGCCATAAAAACT
>CAZSJH010000002.1:0-43115 GCA_964607105.1 uncultured Rikenellaceae bacterium
CTCCTTGCTTTTTCGTTCATATGCTGGTATTCTGAGGCATACAACATTAACTGATATAACTCTGTTATTCGCAGTCACTACCTCATCCCTATTGACACTTATCGGATTTTCTATAATTAGCAGGCTATCAGGCTGGGGTTATTATCTGACTATATCTATATCCGTAATACTGATTCATTATGTTTCTATAACTGTCTTCTTATTTTTTTCAAGGCTTTTTGTTAAGATGATCTTTCGTTTTGCAACAATGACCCGTAGGACCACTAAAAAAGTCCTTATTTACGGTGCTGGAGAGATGGGTTTTGTTGTTAAACGGGTCCTTTTAAGTGATCCCTTGTCTGCTTTTGATGTAGTGGGTTTCATAGATGATAATAAGAAACTGCAGGGTAAAAAGATCAACGGCTTGCCCGTTTTTAGTTCTGAAGTGCTCAATACAAATTTCCTTTACAAGCATAAGATTAGCACTCTCATAATTGCCATAAAAAACGTAAAACCGGGAAGGAAAAGTGAAATTTTACGGGCCGCAATAGATCTTGGGCTTGAAATACTTGAAACACCTGCAATTGATAAATGGCTGGGGGGTAAGCTCAATGTTGAGCAGCTTCAAAATGTCAAACTTGAAGATCTCCTAGGCAGAGATCCAATAAGGTTGAACTTGGATCTTATCAGGCAGGGACTGAATGACAAAACTATACTTGTTACAGGAGCAGCCGGATCAATAGGTTCAGAAATAGTACGACAGCTGGCGATGTTCAATATTAAGAAAGCTATTCTTGTTGATTATGCAGAAACACCAATGTTTCATCTTGATAATGAGTTGCGAAAACAGTTTAGTCACATTCAGTTTGATTTAATACTGGCGGATATAACAAATGCTAAAAAAATGGATCTCATTTTCAGAGAGCATAAACCTGAAATTGTTTTCCATGCAGCAGCATATAAACATGTTCCGCTGATGGAAGCCAATCCTCATGAAGCTTTGAGGGTTAATGTTGGAGGCACAAAACTAATCACTGATCTTTCAGTAAAATATGAGGTCAAGAAATTTGTCATGATCTCGACGGATAAATCGGTTAATCCTGTCAATATTATGGGTACATCCAAGCGTCTTTGTGAGATGCTTTTGCAATCCAAGGCGCAGGATAAAGAGATTAATACACAATTTGTAATTACACGTTTTGGCAATGTCCTTGGCTCAAATGGTTCAGTTATACCAATATTTGAAAAACAGATAAAGGATGGAGGCCCGGTTACAGTTACTCACCCCGAGGTAACCAGGTATTTCATGACAATCCCGGAAGCATGTGAGCTGGTACTTGAAGCGGGTTTTATGGGGAAAGGGAATGAGATCTTCGTTTTTGATATGGGTGATCCTGTTCCTATCGTCGACTTGGCATATCAGATGATACAACTTTCCGGACTGGTACCTGAGAGGGATATTGAAGTAATATTCACTGGTTTGCGACCCGGTGAAAAACTATATGAGGAATTATTAACAAAAGAAGAAAATACCCTTCCCACCCATCACCCTAAGATAAAAATTGCCAGGGTTACTGAAATAGACATATTAACTTTTAACGAAAAGATTGATAAATTATTGAACAATATTTACAGCTTATCAAATAGTGGAATAATAAATTCATTTAAGGATCTGGTACCTGAATATAAACCTACCACCACTGAGAAGTGGTCACTACCTAAGCCCATTTGAATTCATTATCTGGCAGAAGGTAAAAATTTTACCTGCTAATATGGATGCAATCATAAAAGATGATAACTAAGCGGTGAGTCTGAAACAAAAGACAGTTAATGGACTAACCTGGAATTTCGCAGGTAGTGCTTTTGAAAAGATAATTAGCTTTGTTGTTGGTATTATTCTGGCCAGGTTACTAACCCCAAGAGAATATGGCTTAGTTGGCATGGTGACTATTTTCCTCGTTTTAACACAACCATTTATAAATAGTGGTTTCAGTCAGGCTCTTATAAGAAAGCAGGATTGCGATCAGCATGATTTTTCAACAGTTTTTTACTTTAATTTCTTTGTTGGTCTTTTACTCTATATCATTTTATATTTTTTTGCTCCTTATATAAGTATATTTTTCAAAGAGCCTCAACTTACCAAACTTACAAGAGTAATCGGGACTATCGTCATAATTGATGCTGCTTCTCTCATTCAAACAACCATACTGACCAAAGAGATCAATTTCAAGAAACAAAACCAGATAAATATTGCATCAATTTCTGTATCAGGAGTAATTGGGATATATCTTGCATATAAAGGTTTTGGCGTATGGAGCCTGGTATACAGATCGATATCACAGCACATTCTAAGATCTGCCTTATTATGGATAAGTAACAGATGGATGCCGTCAAGGGTATTTAGTATGAGGAGTTTTAAAGAAATGTTTGGCTTTGGATCAAATCTCCTATTTACCGCAATAATCGATAAGCTTTACTATAATATATACAATCTTGTTATTGCCAAGTTTTTTTCTGCCAAGGAACTGGGACTTTACTCCAGGGCTGATATGTTTAAAAGTCTAGCTTCTACGCAAATAAGTGAAATAATTGCAGTGGTGGCCTTCCCGGCATTGTCTCGGCTCCAAAATGATCCTGATCGTTTATCTGATAATTATAAGAAGATACTTAACAGTACAATGTTCATAGTTTTCGTTCTATTATTAATCATTGCTGCAAGTGCCGAATCATTAGTGTTAACACTTATAGGTGAAAAGTGGATTGAATCAGTGATATATCTTCAGTTGCTTTGCTTTGTAGGGATTTTTTACCCTCTAAATGCTATGGCCAGAACCTTGCTCTACGTATTTGGGAAAGGAAAACTGACTCTTAAGTTGGAAATATTAACCAAGCTGTTTATGATCCCTGCAGTGCTTACAGGAATATTTTTGGGCATTAAGGCTATGATCGTAGCAATGATTATTGTAAGTGCTGCCGAATATATTTTAAAAGCCTTTTATTCCGGCAGACTAATAGGATATTCAGTTGTGAGCCAGTTCAAAGATTTGTCAGCGTCATTCTTTATAGCTATATCCATAGGGGCTTTTCTTCTTCTTTTTGATCATTTTATCACCTGTAGTACTGCCTTAAAATTTATTTTGCAGATTGTTCTCGGTACTTTTCTTACAATTGGTATTTCTGAAATTTTTAAGATTCGCGAATATATGTTTATTAAAGTAACACTAATAGACCTAGTTAAAGGGCTCCTGAAAAAAGAATCATAATAAACTAATGACACTTGCCCAGAGACCAAAAGACATTGTTTAACTCAAGTGTTATTATGTTAGCTTAGGTCGACTGAGACTCGAATAAAAAATGAGAATGAAACAGGAAGTATCATCGATACATATTTACTCAAAGTTAAATCCCAAAAAGATAAATATTGGGGCATTCAATACTTATATCAGTGGTTTACCTCTTTTGATGGAAAAAAGGGGGTTGGGAGATGATTGGATTAGAAAATTAAATAAGGAGCTTATACATAAACATATTAAGTCTGATAATGTATTAAAAGATTTGCTTAAATCTACCACCGGTTCCTTTTCATTAATTTTTTGGGATGGACAGGATTATATACTTGCTTCTGATATTATTAGAAGTTACCCACTTTTTTATGGATTTCATAAGGACAGGGTATTCATTACGGATAATCTAGATGAGTTCCAGAAAGAGAACGGTAGTTTTCAGATTGATAATAATAAACTTGTAGAGTTCTGCAGCACTGGCTGTGTGTATAATAATGGTACAGTATATCAGGATGTATATAGCCTCCAGGCTGGTGAGATAGTTACAATACGAAATAATAGTATAATTTCAGAACGATACTTCGAACTAATACCCAAAGAGTCTATTATCTTTAGGAATCTTTCTGATCTTGAGTATATAAAAAAATTCGATAATATACTCATGCTAATCTTCTCACGCTTGATCGGCAACCATCCTGATGTAAACAGGTGGGTAATTCCCCTCAGTGGAGGTCATGATTCAAGGCTAGTAGTCAATTATCTTTATAGATTGGGAATAAAAAATGTTGTTTGTTTTTCCTATGGTACCCCAAAGAATGAACAATCTGTTATAAGTAAGCAAGTTGCTGAATCTTTAGGTTATGATTGGCATTTTGTCGAATATACAGATGAAAAATGGAAAGCACTTCATACAAATGGGGTTTTCAGTAACTATATTTCGTATGCGTGGAATGGTGTTTCAACACCTCATCTTCAGGACTTTCTGGCTGTTTATGAATTAAAGGAAAAAAGTATAATACTCGAAGGAGATATATTTGTCCCAGGCCATACAGTTGTTCCCGAAGGTGCATTTCATGCGAATACCCAGAAATTAGAAACTAGAGAAGAAGCCCTGGAATATGTTTTTACAAGGAATATATTGACTAACAGAGTATTAAAGGAGGGATCTTCGGTATATAATGAACTTCAGCTTATGTATGACAAGTCAAATACCAGCCCGAAAAACTTCATGGGATATTGTGACTGGCAGGAGAGGCAATCGAAGTTTATTTCAAACAGCATTAAAGTATATGAGTTTTTTGGGTTTAAAACATTACAACCTATGTGGGATAGAGAGTGGGTCGATATCTGGATGAAGATTCCTGCAGAAAGGAGAGTGAATAGGGCCCTCCAGTTTTTAATGGAAGAACGAGGTGGATTAGTAAGTCAGTTACTACATATTCCATATGCTGACGATGATAAAAAACCGGGTAAGTTTTCTCTGAAATCAATTTTGAAAAGAGTATTACCCAGTTTTGCAATAGTCCTATTACTACGTTTAACGAGGAGCTGTGTTGTCCTGGATGAAGCTATGAACATGCCATATGCAGTTGGAGATGTCACTGTGAAAAAATTTCTTGAGCCGATAGAAGACTTCCCGGAAAAGGTTATTTACTATTATAAAAATATAATGCCTCGTTACACATATCAGGTCGAGTCTAATATGTTGACAGTTCTTTATATTGTCAGAAGGCTTCATGATAGGGTGAGAACTTGATAAAAAGATACCTTTAGTTACTTTTTTGAGATTTAGCCAGTAACAATCTAAAGGAGATAAAATTATTCCAGGAGATTTTAATATCCAACTTATGAATAAACGAAAAATATTAATTGTCCCTGTGATATTCTATCCCCAGAAAGCACTACTGTCTTACCGTACACCCGAAAGTGCACAATAATATGACCAACAGTGATATAATGTGGTTTTGTATATACCATTAAGGGGATCTGATTATTTCTGTTGCATCTCCTTTCACTATACACTGGGGTGTTGAAAGAAGCAGAACAAAGAATCATAAGATAGCACATACTTGCATTGCTGATCCCTATAAGGACAATCAGGCAGACAGTATGAGAAAGCCATTCTATTTTAAGTATATTGAAAAATTGGTCTCCAGGGAATGTGGATATCTGGCTATTACATTTAAAGCTTTAAGAAATAAATTTTACCTTGAGTTCCACAATATAATAGTTATTATTCAACAGGTTTACAAAATACAAGATATAAAGCGTGCAGAAAGACTAAATAATAGTTTACCTACTTTTGTATTTTCAGGTTCTACTATTCCCGGTATGCGTCATCTTGATTTATTTTTTAGAATATGAAAAGATGTTAATCACGAATTCAATTCTGTGTATATACCAGCCAGCTTAACTATTTTTAAACCTCATGTGGAATATTGTGGAGATAGTCTGGTGATCAGCTAAATAAAATCTGATTTGAGCCTTAAACATAAAACAGTAAGTGGATTAACGTGGAGTTTTGCAGGTGATTTCATAGAGAAGATTATTGTCTTTGTTGTTGGCATTATACTGGCACGATTACTGACTCCTAGAGAATATGGGCTTGTTGGCATGGTTACAATCTTTATTGTCTTAACCCAGCCCTTTATTAATAGCGGTTTTAGCCAGGCATTAATAAGGAAGCAGAATTGCACTAAAACTGATTTTTCAACTGTTTTTTACTTCAATTTCCTTGTCGGTGTGGTTTTTTATGTCTTACTCTTTTTTGCTGCTCCTTTGATCAGTAGGTTTTTCAAAGAACCACAGTTAACAGTACTGACCAGAGTAATAGGTATAATAATTATTATAGATGCAGCCACGCTTATCCAAACTACTATACTTACAAAGAATATTGACTTTAAAAAACAAACCCAGATTCTTGTAATCTCATCTCTGCTTTCAGGCGGACTTGGAATTTTTCTAGCTTACTCTGGTTTTGGAGTATGGAGCCTGGTGTATAAAACAATAGCTCAACATACCATTAGGTCTGCTTTATTATGGTTTATGAACAGGTGGTTACCAGCCAGGACATTCAGTAAAACAAGTTTTAAAGAGATGTTTGGCTTTGGATCAAATCTATTAATAAGTGCAATACTCGATAAGGTATATTACAATATTTATAATCTGATTATAGCGAAATTCTTTTCAGCAAGGGAACTTGGTTTATATTCCCGGGCTGACATGTTTAAGAATATGGCTTCAACAAATATCAGCAATATAATCGGCAGGGTCTCATTTCCTGTTCTGTCGAACCTTCAGGATGATCCGGAGCGTTTAAGTGCCAATTATAAGAAGATCCTTACGAATACGATGTTTATAACCTTTATCTTAATGATCAGCATCGCTGCAGCAGCTAAACCACTAATTCTGACACTTATTGGTGAAAAATGGGCTGATGCTATTGTATATCTACAACTGCTGTGTTTCGTAGGAATTTTTTATCCGCTGCATGCCATGACCAGGACTTTGCTGTATGTTTATGGAAAAAGCAGACTCTTCCTCAATCTGCAGATAGTTTCCAAACTATTGACAATCCCGGCTATAATGGTTGGGATATTTTATGGCATAAAGGCAATGATAATCGGAATGATAGCTGCCGGTGCCATTGAATACTTCATGAAAGCATATTATTCGGGGAAAATAGCAGGTTATTCGATTAAGGAACAGATAAAGGATTTGTTACCTATTGTTTTCCTTGCGCTTTTTATCGGAACTATACTGTCACTTATTCTTTATTTTATGAAAGCAAGCCCGGTAATAATATTGACTCTCCAGGTAATTATGGGTATTGGATTAACTATAAGTATCTCTCATTTGTTCAAAATCCCTGAGTACATCTTTATAAAGTCAATACTAAGAGAAAAGCTGGGCGATATACTTAATAACCGGAGAAATAAATTTAATCAAGACTAATATGGTGAAAAATTGATCTCTTTATGAAAGCAAAAACTGGACAGGAAAGTCCTGTTTCTCTATTCATATGTGGGGATATACTCAATAAAGAAAAAACTGAAGGATTGGTTTGTTCTCCGGAAATGGAGCAACTTGTTTCTTCAGCTGATTATTCAATATGTAATTTTGAGGCTCCTGTTTCAGGATTTGGAAAGGAACAGGATACCCCGGGAGGTCATCATAATCAAAGGCCGGAGACAATACCGGGTCTCAGGATACAGGGGTTTAATATGCTATTATTAGCCAATAATCACATGTTGGATTTTGGTAAACCGGCCCTGGAAGCCACTTTGAAACTAGCCGAAGAAAATGGACTTGATACAATAGGGGCCGGCTCAGATGAAGAATTTGCTTATCAGCCTGTTGTTAAACTAATAAAAGGCTTAAAACTTGGATTTATAAATGCCTGTGAGGCACAATTCGGTGTTCTTGACTATATGACCGGATCAAACAAGGCTGGTTATGCATGGATAAACCATTCTGTAATAGATAAGAATATACTATTGCTCAAAAAGAAGTGTGATTTTGTTATTGTGTTTTCACATGCAGGATTAGAGGATTTCCCCATTCCGCAAAAGGAATGGAGGATAAGATACAAACATTTATGTGATCTGGGTGCAGATGTAGTCATTGGTTCCCATCCCCATGTTCCACAGGGTTATGAGCATTATGGAGAATCATTAATTTTCTATAGCCTTGGTAATTTTTATTTTGATACACGTCGTTACAGGCAAAAAGAAAATTCTTCTTTTTCAGTTTGGCTTGAATTGAAAAAAGGAGGGAAACCTTCTTTCAGACCTGTATATCATTATAAGCACGATGGTTTTACGGACTTTGCACCAGAGAATAAAAGAGTTGATATAGATAAACTTAATAGTCTCCTGGGTGATGCCTATGAGACTGAGCACGATAAGATGAGCATGACCGTTTATAACAGGATTAAGAATAAATTGACAATCTCCTTGTTCCCTCCTATTCCGGTTGATGGAAAGATAAAAACTTTTTTCAGGATGTTATTATCGTTGATCATTAAGAAAAAAATCAGCTATCGGGATCTTCATCAACTAATCTTATTTAGAAATGATTCCCTTTATTTTGCGATACGTCATGCCCTGGAACTAAAGGTACAAAATAGAAGATAATTTTTAAGATGGAAAAAACCGGACCGGTAAATCTTTATTCATTATCAGGGCTATTGGAAAAAAAATCCGAATTAAGTGATCTTTATGTTCTGGGAGATCCAACTTTTATTAACCAAGCACCTAATACCGATGAATGGATTAAAGAAATTGGCAGTCTCTTTGAATCTGAAGAGAATAGTATCTCTACCCGTTTGACTGAAGAATTAAGAAATACCCGGGGCTTATTTTCATTGATATTGAAAAAGAGAAATGAATATATCATTGTAAGTGATTTAATACGAAGTTATCCAATATTTTACGGATTTCATAACGATAGATTCTTCATAACTGATAAACTTGAGAACTTCCAGAGGGAGCATGGACGCTTTGAGATAGATTATGATAAACTTGAGGAGTATATTTCCTGTGGTCTGGTTTTAGGAAATGGAACACTATATAAAAATGTCTATGGTTTACAGGCTGGGGAGATTGTGACGATAAATGATGATATAATTAGCTCAAATAGATATTTTAAATATATACCTGCCGAGAATCCTGCTCACTTCAAGAACCTTGATGAATTCACTGATGCTTTTGATAAGGTATTGATTTCTGTTTTTTCTTATATCTTAAAGAAAAATTCGAATGTTAACAGGTGGATAGTACCTTTAAGTGGAGGTCACGATTCCCGATTAATTGTTAATTACCTCTATCGGCTAGGGATTAAAAATGTACTATGTTTTACTTATGGCCTGGTAAATAATGAACAGGCAAGAATAAGTAAAAGGGTCGCCGATACTTTAGGTTATGAGTGGCATTTCGTAGAGTATACAGAACAAAAATGGCAAAAGCTGCATGATAAAGGGCTAATAGATGCCTTTATAAATTATTCCTTCAACGGTGTATCAATTCCCCATCTTCAGGACTTTCTCGCTATTTATGAATTGAAAGAAAAGAATATTATCACAGATGATGATATTATCATTCCCGGGCATTCTGCCGTAACCGCGAGATTTGATCAGAACAATTTTGACTTTTTAGACTATAATGACGTAGTAAGAATAGCTTATTATCATGAGACAGTAGCCAGCAACATCGATATTCTTAATCAACAGGCATTAAAGGATTTATGCCTTATTGGTGAAATTTCAGATATAGGTCCGGGAAACTTCCGAGCTTTTATTAACTGGCAGGAAAGACAATCAAAATTTACTGTTAACAGTATTCAGGCTTATGATTTTTTTGGTTTTAAGAGCCAGCTTCCTTTCTGGGATAGGCTTATGGTTGATTTCTGGTTAGATTATCCTGCAAATCAAAGGGCAGGGAGGCAAGTACTGTATCAGGCGGAAGAGAATGGACTGCTTGTTGATGAATTGAAGCAAGTTCCATTTGCCGGACAAAAGAAAGTGTCAGAGAATACTGCCCTTAAAAGCAGAATAAAAAAAATAATACCTGACTTTGTACTTGTTAAAATATTGCGTTTAACAGGTTATAAAGCTAAATTGGATGAAGCAATGAACCAGGTTTATGCTTTGAAAGCAGGATCTGTACTCGAGCTCCTGGACCCTGTAGATGATTTCCCTCAATCCACACGGTCATATTTTGATGCTAATTTGCATAAATTTACATATCAGGTCGACTCTAACTTGATTACAAGGCTTTATACAGTCAGAAAGCTTCTGGATAAAAAAAAAAGGATTAACGGGATATAAACTTATTACTGCAATTATAACCTCAGAAGTGAAAACAATACCATTACCTTATACTAAAAGTAGAATAAACCAATAATTAACTCAGACCCGGAGTGGATAGAAAAAAAATCCTGATCGTCTCAGCAACTTTTTACCCTGAAAACTCACCACGTTCTTTTCGAACAACAGAGTTGGTAAAAGAAATGTCCCGGCAGGGACATGAAGTGCATATTTATATTCCATTCAGGGGAAATGATTACAGCGAATTTGCCAGTGAACATAATCTGACAATAAAAGACCTTGGTAAACTAAGGTTTAAAAGCATTGAGCTTAAGGGCAGAAGGCTGGGGATGTATTTAAGGCGCATAGTAAGAAGAAGTATGACATTATTACTGGAGTACCCATATATTGAATTAATGTTTAAGGTCTCAAAGCATCTGAGGAAAGAGGATAATTATGATATGTTAATATCCATCGCAGTACCTTTTTCTGTACACTGGGGAGTGGCAAAGGCCCGGAGGAAGAACCACCGGATAGCTTCTATTTGGGTTGCTGACTGCGGTGATCCCTTTATGGGCAAACAGACTGATAGTTTCCAACGGCCTTTCTATTTTAAATATGTTGAAAAATGGTTCTCCCGTAAATGCGATTACCTTTCAGTACCGTTTGATGCCTTGAAAGATAAGTTTTACCCGGAGTTTAGTGATAAAATGCTTGTTATACCACAGGGTTTTAAGGTAGAAGACATTAAACTGGCTGACAAAGTCGATAACCCGGTACCTACATTTGCATTTTCAGGCTCAATAATTCCAGGGATACGTGATCTTAATTTGTTCTTTGAAATCCTGAAAGAAATAAATCGCAAGTTCAAGTTCTACATTTTTACCAGCCAGCCTGAATATTTTATGTCATTCAAGAATTATTTCGGAGATAATCTGGAGATCAGCGGATATATTCCCAGATTGAAATTACTATATGAATTAAGCAAGTGTGATTTCCTGGTGAATGTTGATACTATCTATGACGGACAGTCATTAAATGCAGCCTTCCCAAGTAAACTTATTGACTATTCATTCACAAAAAGACCTATACTCAATATTTGCAGTAATTCTATAGATAAGGAAGTCGTTTTACAATTCTTGGACGGAAACTATATAAATGAACGTAAAGTTGATTCTGATAAATACAGAATAGAGAATATTGTAGTAAGTTTTCTTGAACTTATTAATTCAGATTGATATCCGGTAACTATACTAATAAGTAATATGGATTTTAAAGAGAATATTGCAGAGTCTAAAATGTTTACTGCCACTGAAAGATGGAAAGAGGGATTTAATTACTTCATAAGCTTCTTTCTATGGCCTTTTGGAGTTACCCTTGCAGCTTTAAGACACTGGGACAGACCATGGTCAAAAAATGTATTTTGGCTGTTTTGTATTTTTCTTGGCTTTACTTTTATAATTGCAGAAGAAGGCGGTGCTGATTCGGACAGATATGCCAGGTTATTTATTCATTATGCTCACTCCAACCTCAGCCTTTCAGAACTATGGAGTTCCTTCTACAGTGAGACCTCCAGTTATGTTGATATTTTTTCCCCACTGGTGACCTACCTGGTTTCCCGTTTAACTGACAATCCAATATTCCTTTTTACCGTTTTTGCTTTTATTTTTGGATACTTCTTCTCAAGAAATATATGGTATGTCCTTGAAAGGCTTGATGGTAAAACCACGCTTATAGTATTTATTTATATTCTAACCTTTGCATTGATAAATCCCATATGGAATATCAATGGTTTCCGTTATAATGTTGCTGCACAGGTATTTCTGTTCGGGGCACTTCCTTATGTCCTGGAAGGTGATCGTAAAAGTTTAATCTGGTCGGGTGTTTCAATTTTTTTCCATTTTTCCTTCATGTTTCCTGTTGCAATTCTTCTTATATACATCATATTGAAGAACAGGCTCAATATCTACTTTGTGTTTTTTATAATCTCAGCCTTTATTAAAGAAATTGATCTTATGTATGTGCGGTCAGCCTTGCTGTTTCTGCCGGATATTTTTCATAATAAAGTAATAAATTATACCAACCCGGAGTATGCTGAAGCTTTGAGTAATTCAAGTCAAATGCTAAACTGGTATGTACCTTTATCAATTAATTCAATAAAATGGGTTGTATATGGTACCATGGTATATATCTATTTTTTTGGCAGGCACTTTCTTAAGGAAAGGAAGGGCTTAAATTCGTTGATGAGTTTTTCCCTATTACTATATGCTTGTGCCAATATTGTCAGCCTGATTCCAATCATGGGCCGTTTCATAATGGTATCAAACACTTTTATGTATGCCTTTATAATTTTGTTTATTACATCCTTCCCGAATATTAAGGGCATGAAATTAATTAATGTATTATCACTACCTTTTATATTACTGTCCTGTATAGTCAGCATAAGAATTGGGATGGATTACTATGGCTTAATGGCAGTATTGGGAAATCCATTTATTGCTGCAGTATATTCAGATACTACCCCTATGATAAACAGTATTAAACGGTTATTATAGTAATGAACAAGGCAATCAGGGGTTCTTTACACCAGATACATTTTGGCACTTAAACCTTATTTAGGACGTATATATACAAATTTACGAGGCTGGAGGACTAAGCGTAAAATTGTAGTAATCGAGTCTGATGACTGGGGAAGTATAAGAATGCCTTCAAGGGAAGTATATGAACAATGCCTGGATGCAGGTTATCCCGTTGATAATGTATCCTATGATCGGTATGATTCACTCCTGAGCCAGTCTGACCTGGAATTACTTTTTGAATTGCTGACAAAATACCGTGATAAAAACGGTAACCATCCTGCCATAACTGCCAATTGTGTTGTTGCAAATCCTGATTTTGAAAAAATCAGGAGGGATAATTTTCAGAAATATCATTATGAATTAATTACTGATACTTTCAAAAGATATCCTGCACATAAAAACAACTTAAGTATGTGGAAAGAAGGAGTACAAAAAAAAATTTTCCTTCCGCAGTTTCACGCAAGAGAGCATTTGAATGTTAGTTTATTCATGAAGTACCTTCAGGATGGCAACAGGGATGTCCATTTTGGTTTTGAAAATGGAATGCCGGGTATCATTCTTAACGGGCCCAGAGGCACAGGTAATTATTTTGTTGAAGCAAGCCACTATGAATCAGTATCAGATAAGGAAGATAAACTAAATATTTATATTGAGGGTCTCGACTTGTTTGAAGGGCTTTTTGGATACAGATCTGAATCAATAATACCTCCTAACTACACATGGAGTCCAGACTTTGATGCTGCCGTGCTCAATAAGGGTGTAAGAATATTTCAGGGCTTACGAAAAATGAAGGAGCCGGTTCCAGGTGATGGTTATATATATCATTCGTCTTTCATCGGTAAAAGGAATTCGCTGGGGCAGGTTTATCTTGTAAGGAATGCTTTATTTGAACCCTCAATGTTCAATCTCGGTGTTAAAAATCATGTGGATCGGTGTTTAAAAGAAATATCCATTGCCTTTGCAATGCAAAAACCGGCCATAATTACCAGTCACCGTATTAATTATTCAGGTTTTATAGACTGCAGTAACCGAGATAGAAATCTTAAAATGCTTGACGAGTTGTTATCGAAAATGTTGAAACAGTGGCCACGGATTGAGTTTATGACATCAGATCAACTGGGGCTTTTGATAAGTAATGAGAATCACCAAACAATAATTACTTAATATGTATATTAGAATACTCACATGTAGTTCATTATCATACAAAGAACGAATTAAGAACTTCGTAAGATACTATATGGTAAGAAGAAGTGCCCGAATTCAGTGGGGAAAAAGGGGTTTCATCAAAATTTTGTCTAAAAATCCTGAATATGGAGTACCAGCAGAAAAGTCTGTTGAAGAAGCTCATAAGAAGTATTGGAAACCCTTTAGAAAGAAGGTAAACCTTACCACACTAAGGTTAACAAAAAATATATCAGGAGTCTCAAATCCAAAATTTATACCACATGAAATATTTGCATCGGATATAGAACCTCTTATGAATCAATCTCCTGGAATTATATACCTTACTTATAAAAGTTTATCAAACCATTGGTTCCCAGGCAATATTTTCCCCCGTGATTATTTTCATAATATTGATGGTGGATGGTTCGACCATAATCTGGAGCCGGTAGATCTGAATCAGATATATTCTATAATAGAAAAAATAAAATATCCTGTAGTAATGAAACCCAACAGGGATTCCTATGGCGGTAAGAATATTCATTTCCCTGAGTCTAAAGCAGAACTCCTAAAACTTATTGAGGGACAAACGGACATTCTCGTTCAGGAGGAGATAAAGAAGCATCCTTTTTACGAACAGTTTGGTAAAAAAGGCCTTAATACGCTCCGGGTTAACGTTTACCGTTCATTCATAGATAATAACTGGCACGTAACCAGTGCAGCTCTGCGAATGGGTATTAGTGGATCATTAGATAACCTGTCATCAGGAGGGATAGCAGCATTGATAAATACAGATGGGTTCTTAAATGGTTTTGCAATTGATTATGCCGGGAATAAATATTTTAAACATCCCGATACCGGAGTGGCTTTTGATCAGGAAATACCTGATTTTGAAGGGCTGAAAAAAATTTCACTGGATATAGCCAATAAATTATTTTATGCCAGGTTAGCATCTCTGGATATTTGCTATGATTTTGAAGGCAGGTGGAAAGCGATAGAAGTTAATATAACCAATACTTCCTTAAGCCATTTTGCTCAGCATCACGGAGCAGAATTTTTCGGTGAATTTACCGATGAAGTATACGAATATTGTTTAAAGAATCACTGGGCACTAAAATCAGACAAACTATGATACGGGTTAACATCAATAAGATACTTTTTCATTTTAGAATGATGCTAAACAGATTATTCGAAACGATTAAAATGGGATTGATTTTAAGTTATGTAAGAAATCAAGCACATATTCAAAGGAGAGATGCTGTTAGAGAAAAGGGCATCAAGGCTCTGGACAGAAAAACAAAAAGAACTATAAAAAAATATGCCAGACAACGATTTGGCAAAGCATCATATTGGCCATACCTGGCCCTTTATACCGAAATAAGGGGACAATTCATCAAGGGGTGGATTCCAGCAGATTACTACAGGTTTAAGTTGTTGCCAAAGATCAACCCAAAACCCTCTGTTTATATGGATGCATTAAAAACTTTTGATTACAGATTATTTGGTGATTTTGCCGTAAAACCACTTCTGCTGTATATAAATGGCCTCTTCTATAACACAGAAATGGAAGTGGTTGAAAAAAATAGTATTGAAACCATGATGGCTGAATATGATAATGAAATTGTAATAAAAGAAGAAGGAGGATGGGGTGGTGAGCAGGTAAGCGTTATTCACTCTAACGATTTTGATGAAACGAGATTCGATAAAAGGAAAAATTTCGTAATTCAGCCCTATGTGAGACAATATAAAGTATTAAACGACCTGTATCCTCATAGCGTCAATACTTTACGGGTAAATACTTTTATAAGAAAGAACGGATCCATCGACACTTTGTCTGTATGGTTACGCTTTGGGGGCGATGGAAGAAGGGTAGATAATATAACATCCGGTGGTAGTTATCTGTATTTTGATCTCAATGGAAAATCCGAAAAAGTGAGTTACGATATGTCAACAGGCAGTGAGCAAGGTGACAGACATAAAGATACAGGTTACATTTTCTCTGATATTAAAATACCTATGTTCAACAAAGTACTGGATGCCTGTAAGGATGCTCATAAAAAGTATCCTTATGTAAGATTGATAGCCTGGGATGTAGCTGTCGACAGCTCTGGGGAACCAAAGCTTCTGGAGTGGAATGCTAACAATCCTGAGTTCGTATACACTGATGCTAAATTTGGTCCGCACTGGTACGAAGACGAAGAAATTTAGGCGAATAAGATTAAGTACATGAAATTAGCAATTCACCATAGAGATAAGAGTTTCAGCCGTGGATGGATTGATAATTGTATTAAACATAATATAGACCACAAGATTGTTAACTGTTACGCTAACAATATTATCGAGCAAGTTAACGATTGTGATATTTTGATGTGGCACCACCACCATGAAAGTTCCAAAGATATTCAGTTTGCTAAGCAATTGATTTATTCCCTTGAGATGGCAGGTAAGCTTGTCTTTCCGGATTTCAGGACCACATGGCATTTCGATGACAAGCTCGGCCAGAAATACCTCCTTGAATCAATCGGAGCTCCGCTTGTTCCTGTAAATGTTTTCTATTCAATGGAGGATGCAAAAAAATGGATACATGAGTCAGAGTTCCCAAAGGTTTTCAAATTGCGTGGTGGCTCAGGCTCAATGAATGTCAGACTGGTGAAATCATCAAGCCATGCTATCAGGCTTGCCAGGAAGGCATTCAGATCAGGATTTAAAAATTACAATTCATTTTTCCAGCTTAAAGACAGGTGGACTAATTACAGAATTAAAGATGCACCATTAACAGAAGTATTTGAAGGTCTTGCAAGATTTTTTATACCAACCAGATTCTGGACTATTACCGGTAAGGACCGTGGATATATTTATTTTCAGGATTTTCTCCCGGGAAATACTCATGATATCAGGATAAACTATGTGTATAACAAATGTTTTGCCTGCAGGCGAAAAGTAAGGCAAAATGATTTCAGGGCTTCAGGTAGTGGTGTGCCCGATTGGGATGTGTCAAATATCCCTGATAAGGCTTTATCGATTGCTTTTAATGTTGCCAATGAGCTGAAGCTTCAATGTGCAGCTTTCGATTTCATATTAAAGGACGAAGATCCACTTATAACAGAAATAAGTTATGGATTTGGCACCCTTCCGGAAATGTTTAATTATGGATACTGGGATGAAAACCTGACTTATTATCCGGGTAATTTTGATCCTTACGGATGGATGGTCCAGGGTATATTGAAAGAAAAAGAATCGCTGATAAATACTAAATGATAAATATTTATTAAGTAATGAAGCTGGCAGTACACCATCGAGAAGGATCTTTCAGTAAATACTGGCTTGAATATTGTGAATCAAATAATATTCACTGTAAAAGAGTGGATTGTTACCGTAATGATATAATCGATCAGCTTTCTGACTGTGATGCCTTGATGTGGCATCACAATCATATCAGCCCTAAAGATCCAATTTTTGCCAAGCAATTACTTTTCACACTTGAAACATCAGGAATGACAGTATGCCCTGATTTTAGATCAAACTGGCATTTTAATGACAAATTGGGTCAGAAATATTTACTTGAATCCATAAAGGCTCCTGCCGTTCCATCACATGCTTTTTATTCAAAGAATGATGCCTTAGACTGGTTAAAAAAAGCCTCTTTACCTAAAGTATTTAAATTGCGCGGCGGTTCTGGTTCTGATAGTGTCAAATTGGTCAAGAACAGAAGAGAAGCTTTAAGATTAATAAATAGATCATTTGGCAGGGGTTTCAAACAATATAATGCTATAGGTAGTTTAAAAGAACGGCTGAGACAATTCAGGAATGGTAAGGTAGATCACACCGAGGTTATTAAAGGAATAATCAGGCTGTTTGCTCCACCTCCTTATTCACGGGTTCTCAAAAGGGATCGTGGTTATGCTTATTTCCAAGACTTCATCCCGGCTAATACTCATGATATAAGAGTTACCTATGTGTTCAACAGGTGTTTTGCTCTAAGGCGAAAAGTAAGACCGGGAGATTTCAGGGCCTCAGGAAGTGGGATGATCGAATATGATATGTCAAAAATACCTCTGGAAGCATTAAAAATTGCTTTTAGTGTTGCAAATCAGTTGAAACTACAATGTGCAGCATTTGACTTTGTGTTGGATAAGGGCGAACCACTTATAGTTGAATTGAGTTATGGCTTTGGCTACGATACCGACCAGTTTAATCATGGATACTGGGATGAGCACCTTAATTATTACCCGGGTACTTTTAACCCTTACGGCTGGATGGTTGAGGGTGTTATAGAACAACATAATTCAAAGTGAAAAACCAGATACTTTGTCACCTAATATACAACAAGTAGAATATTTGACACATCTTCATATTCAGTAACTACTAAATAATTATAGTGTGAAAATAGTCCTTATCTTACCATCGTTATCTTCAGGGGGATTGGAGAAAGTAATAACCGAACTGGCCTGGTACTTCTCCCGGCAAAAAAGCACTCAGGTTTACCTTATCAGCCTATCAAAAGGTGAATTCTTCTACAATCTGCCTACGGAGATTGAGACATTTATGCCTCCTTTCAGTTTAAAAGAAATGTCGAGGCCCTTATTCCTTATTAGACTTATGGCCTGGTTAAGAAAGCAGGTTAAAAAAATTAGATCGGATGCCCTTCTTAGCTTTGGTGGTAAATTTAATGCCTTTGTGCTCCTGTCGCTTTTCAGATTGCCGGTACGGGTATATATCTCTGACCGAAGCAGGCCTTCGATAAGCTACGGCAAATTTCTTGACTGGTTGAATCCAAAAGTATATAAGAGAGCTACTGGAATAATTGCTCAAACCGAAAAAGCTAAAGAAATTCTTTATAAGCGTACCGGTCATCCTAACATTTCAGTAATCGGTAATCCCTTGAGAATAAGTTATACTAATATAGAAAAACGCAAAAAGATTATTCTTAATGTCGGGCGTTTTATATTCTCAAAAAAACAGGATTTGCTTATAAGTTATTTTGCTCAGATAAACCCTGAAGGATGGAAACTTTGCTTCATTGGTGATGGTATCAATCTGAACAGGGTAAAAGAGCTTACTTCAGAACTTGGAGTTGAAGACAGGGTAATCTTCTATGGAGAAGTAAATAACGTAGAAGAGTATTATAAAGAAAGCTGTGTCTTTGCTTTTACCTCTGTTTCAGAAGGTTTTCCCAATGCTCTTGGAGAAGCTATGGCTGCCGGATTAGCCTGCATAAGCTTCGATTGTGAAGCAGGCCCTTCTGATCTTATAAATGATGGAGTGAATGGTTTCCTCATACCTGAATGTGATCATGAAGCATACATACAGAAACTTCGATTGCTGATAAATGATAAGTCATTACGAGAAAAATTGGGTGCAAGAGCAAAAGAAAGAATCTCAGAGTACAGCTTTGAGCGGATTGGAAAGCAATACCTGGACTTTTTTGAGGAGGTTAAGCCATGAGAATACTGGTTAATACATCTAAACTACGTTTTGGAGGCGCAATACAGGTAGCACTCTCCTTTATCTATGAATGTAGAAATTATAGTGAACATGAATATCATGTTTTGGTAGGACAGGGTGTGGCTAAATCATTGCAGAAAGATGAATTCCCCTCAAACTTCCATTTCTATGATTTTAACTTTGGTATAGTAAAACTATTTAAGATTCCTCGAATTGCTTCAGAATTATCACATTATGAGAGAATTATACAACCGGATTGTGTTGTAACCACTAGCGGGCCTTCATACTGGCATGCAAAGGCCCCGCATTTATTGGGATATAATCTGGGCATGTACATCTATTATGATTCTCCCTTTTTCAAGACTATATCTCTTTACAGGAAACTTAGATATGATATAAAAAGAAAGCTGCACTTCTGGTTCTTTAAACGTGACGCTACAGCATATATGGTTCAAACTGATGATGTTAACAAGAGAGTAAGAAAGGCACTTAAAACTGAAAATGTTTTCACTATTTCAAATACTTACAACAATTTTTTTACAGACCCGGTAAAATATGATATAAACCTGCCTGCAAAAATGAGTGATGAAATCTGGTTTCTCACCCTTACATCTTATTACCCGCATAAAAATTTAGATATAATACCCTCAGTAATAGAAGAACTCAATAAAAGGGGATTTCCAGATGTCAGGTTTCTGCTGACTCTGCCTGAAACAGTATTCGCCAGGTTATTTAAGAACATGGATACCAGTAATATAATAAATGTTGGTACTGTCAGGCCTGAAGAGTGTCCAACACTGTACAATAAATGTGATTACATGTTCATGCCCTCTCTTGCAGAATGTTTTTCAGCTTCTTATCCCGAAGCAATGGTAATGAAGAAACCAATAATTACTACGGATCTTTCATTTGCCAGAAGTATTTGTGATAATGCAGCTGTATATTATAAACCTATGGATGGTAAATCAGCAGCGGAAAAAATTGAGGAGTTGATTAATGATAAAAATCTTCAGAAGGAATTGATTAGTAACGGACTGGAGCGGCTTAAGAAATTTAATACTGCAGAAGAAAGAGCAGGTAAAATTCTTGAGATCTGTGAAAAACTGAAAAGGAACCAGCTACCCCACACAAAATATAAATGACTAATCTTCAGAATTATTTTCGTACTGATAATCGGTAGGATAACTATTCATCTTTTTAAATAAAATATTTTTAACAGTAATAGATATTTATGAAGCAAATAATTCAAAATCTTAAAACAGGAGAGACCTGTCTTGAAGAAATCCCGGTACCTGTGCCCGGTACAGGAGAAATATTGATACGAACAACTCATTCACTGGTTTCTCTGGGAACAGAAAAAATGCTGGTAGAATTCAGCAAGGCCAACCTGATTCAAAAAGCCAGACAACAGCCCGATAAAGTGAAACAGGTTCTGGATAAAATAAAATCGGACGGCTTACTTCCCACAGTGGAAACAGTATTTAAAAGACTCGAGGAGCCTCTTCCGCTGGGATATTGCAATGCCGGTGTTGTTGTGGAAACAGGAAAGGGAGTAACAGGTTTTTCAGTAGGGGACAGGGTAGCTTCAAACGGGAAGCACGCTGAATACGTATGCGTACCACAGAATCTTGTCGCTAAAATACCTGACGGGGTAAGCGATGAAGAAGCTGCATTTACAGTTATCGGTTCTATCAGCCTGCAAGGAATACGTTTATGCAAGCCGGAATTTGGTGAAACCATAGTAGTTATAGGACTGGGCTTGCTGGGGCTCCTTGCTGTCCAGATGCTTTTAGCTAATGGCTGCCGGGTAATCGGAATAGATATTGATAAGCATAAATGCAACATAGCCCGTGAATGGGGTGCAATCACTTTTAATTCTGCAGCAGGTGATGATCCTGTGAAAGCAGTGTTGGAAGTTACCGAAGGAACAGGGGCTGATGGAGTAATAATTACGGCTTCAGCCAGAACACATGATATAATTTCACAGGCAGCCCAGATCAGTAGAAAGCGCGGGCGCATAATACTGGTAGGAGTAATAGGACTTAATATAAACAGGGCAGAATTTTATGAAAAAGAACTGACTTTCCAGGTATCCTGTTCATATGGGCCGGGACGTTATGATGACAATTATGAGCAAAAAGGTATTGACTATCCCCTTCCATTTGTACGATGGACCGAGAAACGAAATTTTGAAGCAATACTGCAGGCTATAGCTGAAAGCCATCTGAAGGTTGGAGAACTTATTACTGAAAAAGTTAAACTGGCTGACTATAATAGTATTTACGGGGACATGGGGCAATCGGGTTCTATTGCTTCAATTATTGAATATCCCGGGAATAGTGAAGTCAAAGATAAGAATGGCAATACAGTAGTATTAAGGAATCAGTCATTCAATGGAGATAAAGCCGTAACAGGATTCATAGGAGCAGGGAATTTCACTAAAATGACTATGCTCCCTGCATTGAAAGGTACGGGGGCTGAATTTAAATATATAGCATCATCCGGGGGTGTTTCAGGAACAACACTTGCCAGGAAGTTCGGATTCAGCTACAGCACTACCGATTATAAAGAGATTCTCAATGACAGGGAAGTTGATACAGTTTTTATCACTACACGTCATAACTCGCATGCAAAATTTGTAATTGAGTCACTTAGAGCCGGGAAAAATGTCTTTGTTGAAAAGCCCCTGGCAATAAATAATGAACAACTGGAAGAAATAATAAAGGTTTATAATGAATCTCTGGACAGTGACAATCCTTCCACTTTGAGCGTTGGGTTTAACAGGCGATTCTCTCCGCATACACAGGCTATAAAAAAGACACTGGGAGACAATCCAGGGGCAATTAATATTGTTGCCACTATGAATGCGGGCTTTATTCCTTTAAAAGTTTGGGTCCATGATATGCAGGTGGGTGGTGGCCGTATTATTGGTGAAGCCTGTCATTATATGGATCTATGCACTTATCTGGCAGGTTCAGAGATTATATCCGTTTGCATGAACTCAATGGGTGTTGATACACAGGATAATACTGATAATGCAAGCATCCTCCTCAAATTTAAAAATGGGAGTAATGCAGCAATAAATTATTTTGCCAACGGGGCGAAGTCATACAGTAAAGAAAGGGTTGAAGTTTTTTCACAGGAGCGGGTGATGATATTAGACAACTTCCGTACCACGAAAGCTTATGGCGTAAAAGGATTTAAAAATCTTAAAACAAGAATAGATAAGGGGCACAGAGCCCAGTTCAGTGAGTATATACGAAGAATCAAGGAAGGTGGTGAACCTCTCATTAATTTCGGTGAGATAGTTAACGTAACAAAAGCTTCTTTTGCTTCTGTTAGAAGCCTTAAGGAAAAGCGCTGGATAGATGTTGATTAATTTTGGGTGAGTCTTTTTTTTATGATCTTATCTAGGATCAAAAAAATATTCTGGTATATTGAACTGATTCCAAAACTGGGAATCCGGAATGTATTTTATGTTTTATATTACAGAGTGCTTCTTAGATCTGGGATTCTTAAAAAGAAATACCCGTTCATTAAGCCTGATGAAGACGGTGTTCTATATCAAAAGTGTCCTTCAATAAGAAATGACTATCCTGATGAATGGAAACAGAACCTCATTAGTCAGGCAGATAGTATAGTAAAAGGAGTAATTCCTTATTACTCATACTATTGGATAAAACAATCAGTACCCCCTAATTGGTTTCTTAATCCCTTCAACGGAAAAGAATGCATGGAGGTTGATAAACACTGGACGAGGATAGCAGATTTCAATGATGCTATCGGAGATATAAAGAACATATGGGAAGCTTCCAGGTTTTCCTGGGTTGGTATCCTGGCGAGGGCATATGCAGTAAGTGGGGATAGGAAATACCAAAATACATTGAATGAATGGTTAAATGACTGGTTGAAATCTAATCCTGTTAATCAAGGCCCCAATTGGAAATGTGGACAGGAAGCATCTATAAGGGTCTTAAACCTGCTCAATGCAGCATATATTCTCAGACAGCATGACAGGCCTTCAAAATTACTTATTGATACGATCATTCAGCATTTAGAAAGGATATCTTCAAATATCAGGTATGCTATATCTCAGCGTAATAATCATGCTACAAGTGAGGCAGCTGCCCTGTTCATTGGAGGTAGCTGGCTCGCGGCTATTGATAGCGCCAGTGAAAAAGAATATAAGATTTACGCTGATAAAGGGAGACAGGTACTTGAACGTTTGCTAAGAAGTCTTGTTTACGAAGATGGCAGCTTTGCTCAACATTCAGTAAATTATCATCGTTTATTCCTTGACACATTGACTTTTATTACCTTCTGGATATTTGTGCTTGACCTGAAGCCTCTGTCTAAAGGATTTAATGAGAATGCTAAAAAATCAGCTGCCTGGCTGTTATCTATTGTTGATGAATCAGGCATGTGTCCAAACCTTGGCTCAAATGACGGCACCATGTTGCTTGGCAATCATTCCTGCGATTACCTTGATTACAGGCCTTCAATGCAGGCTGCTGCCGTTATGATAAATAAAAAGCTGGCTTTCGATTCAGGGCCATGGGATGAAACACTCTACTGGTTTGATATTAAAAAAGGTAATTACCCTTTTTCACCTGTTTTGAAAAAGTCAATCATTCATTCATCAGGTTATGTGGTGATGAGTGATGAAGATTCATGGGCTCTACTTCGTTTTCCGTATTACAAATTTCGTCCATCACATAATGATATATTCCATTTTGATCTCTGGGCAAATGGAAGGAACCTTCTGTTTGATTCGGGTAGTTTTTCCTATAATCCTGAAAAAGACAGTCATGTGCCCGATTTAAAATCGGTTCACTCCCATAACACACTTTCATTTGATAAATGTGAACAAATGCCACGCCTGGGACGGTTCCTGCTGGGTAAATGGCTTAAATATGAAGAAAGAGGAGATATTGAAAGAATGAATAACGAGGGTAGTTTTTGGGAAGGCTCTTACAGGGTGACCTCAGGTAATGTTCACATTAGAAAAGTAAGCTGGCATGAAAATAATTGGGTTATTCATGATAGGTTTACAGGAAAGTCAGAGAAGGTTGAATTAGGGTTTAATTTCGACGATGATAATTATTCATTGGAGAATAATATATTACTCTTATCCTGGGGTAAGCTAACAATTTCAGATAATGCCAGCGTAGAAATTATAAGACACTGGATTTCCAATTATTATATGCAATCAAGACAGGTCTATCGCCTGGTTGTTAATACTGAAAACAATTCTGAGATCGTGACTTCAATAAATATCTTCAAATGAGAGTCCTGTATTTCCACCAGTATTTCTGTACTCCTGAAGGTAATTCAGGCATCAGGTCGTACGAAATGGCCCGACACCTGGTGGAAAATGGCAATAATGTGACGATGGTTTTTGCAGAATCACCAAGATTGAAATCACCACTCAGCGGTAAAACATATAAGAAAGGTGTCAGAAAGGGAATTTACCAGGGAATTGATCTTATTGAGTTTGACCTGCATTACAGTAATAAGATGAGTATTTTCAGAAGGTCACTTGTGTTTCTGAGATTTTCTTTAAGGAGTATACGCCTCGTCTTCAAAGAAGATTTTGATATTCTTTTTGCCACTTCAACTCCTATCACTGCAGGAATACCCGGTATTGTAATGAAGGTGTTCGGAAAAAGAAAACCTTTCGTGTTTGAAGTAAGGGATCTCTGGCCAAAGCTACCACGCGAGATGGGAGTGATAAAAAACAAAGTAACACTCTGGGCTATGGGCTTGCTGGAATATCATTCTTATAATAAGGCAGATGCATGTGTGGCTTTGTCTCCGGGTATTGAAGAGGGTATAAAAAGGCGCTTAAAAAAGGATATACCTGTCTACCTTATTCCAAATGGCTGTGACCTTGACTTATTTAAGCCAGGGACTCATTCGAAGACAATTTTTCCCGGTTGCCAGGAGGATAATCTAGTTGCTGTTTTCATAGGAGCCCATGGGATGGCAAATGGTTTAGACGCTGCACTGGATGCCGCAGCTGAGCTGAAGAAGAATAAATCGGGCAAAAATATAAAGATTGCTCTAATAGGTGACGGGAAATTAAAACCCCAACTAAAGCAAAGGGTAGATAAAGAAGGACTTGATAATGTTATACTGATGGACCCTGTACCTAAAAGACAATTATCAAAACATCTGTGGGCCGCAGATGTAGGCTTAATGTTACTGGCCAATGTACCAGCATTCTATTACGGAACCTCACCAAATAAATTCTTTGACTATATATCTTCCGGATTACCGGTATTAAATAATTATCCGGGCTGGCTTGCAGGAATGATAAAACAAAATAACCTGGGAGTTGTTGTTGAACCTGATAACGCAAGGGAATTTTCGGATGCCCTCATCTATATGAATTTGAAGAAAGATAAGTTAATAATAATGAGCATTAATGCCAGGAAATTTGCTGAACAATATTTTGACAGGAAAAAACTTGCATTGTTATTTGAAGAAGCTCTGAAAAATACTTATCAAAGGGATTAATTAGAATCAATTATGATCAATCAAATAAAACAGAATTTAAAAAATATCATTGGCTGGAAGACCCGGCGGAAAATAGTTATACTTTCTATTGATGACTATGGAAATGTAAGGACTGCCTCAAGAGAAGCCCTTCAAAACCTCAGGAAAGCCGGATTGAAACTGGGAAGGTTTGACGAGATTGATACACTTGAAACGAAACAGGATCTTGAGGGAATGCTGGAAACTCTGTCATCGGTAAAAGATATGAATGGGAATAATGCCGTTTTAACCCCTTTTGCAGTTCCTTGTAATATAGATTTTGAGAAAATGGCCGAGGATAATTTCAGCAATTACCATTATGAGATGCTACCTCTTACTTTCAGTAAACTTGCCTTAAAAGACCCTGCGGCCTATGAGGGAGCATGGGATTTATGGGAAGAAGGGATTGCGAACAGGTTATTGGTACCACAATTTCACGGCAGGGAACATTTTAATCTAAAGGTTTTCGAGGAAAAATTGGAGAATAAAAATCCTGAATTGCTTGCCTCATTGAAGAACTTTTCAAATCCGGGCCTTAATAACTTGGGCTCTAAGACAGTACAGTATACTGCAGCCTTCGAATTCTGGGATTTTAAAGAAAATCAGCGATTCGAAGATATTATCGAGGATGGCTTGAATGCTTTTGAAAAAGTCTTCGGATACCGATCTGTACATTTTAATGCACCTTGCGGAAGTCAGCATCATATAATTCATGAGGTCCTTAGAAAAAATGGAATAAAATATATAGATAATCCATTAATAAAGAAAGAACACCAGGGCTTTGGTGAATATAAGACTATTTTCAATTATACAGGGAAAAAGGATTCTACAGGGTTAATATATCAGGTCAGGAATATAGTATTCGAACCAACCCTTTATGGAGGCACTAACTGGGTTAATTACGCGATGCAACAAATTGCCTCGGCTTTTCGCTGGAACAAGCCTGCTATAATAAGCTCGCACCGTGCAAATTTTTGTGGACACATGGAACCGGAAAACAGGAAACAGGGACTTGCCTACCTGAAAGAACTGTTACACAGAATAAGAGAAAAATGGCCAGAGGTAGAATTTATGTCTGCTGATCAATTGGGAGATCTTATAGCTACTGAAAAATGAGTTTAAAAAAGTTAGTATACCTCGGCTACTACCTGAAAAACATTGATGCAAAGAAGCTATCAAGTTTTCTCAAATATGCTAAAATGCGAACTGGTAAATCCAGGCTCACCCTGTTTTTAAGTGCAATTAAAAGTGTTTTTGTGTATAATATTTCAATCCTTGAGTACTTTCAATTCCGGTTTTTTGAGATAAAGAGGGAAGAACATTTTAATTGGGCCGGTACCGGGTTCATGTTTGAGTACCAGAAGAAAATGAATCCTTTACGAGTTAGAAGTGTGCTGGAGAATAAGATTTTATTCAATAAACATTTTAATGCTTATTTCGGCAGGGGGTTTGCTACCATTGAGGACATTAAAAGGAAGCCGGAAATTGCAGAAAAACTGATTAAAAATCCTTCAGGGAAAGTGGTCCTTAAGAATTCTCTTGGCCAGGCCGGGAAAGAGATAAAAGTACTTGACAATACAGGTATGACACCTTCTCAACTAATTAATATAATGAGATCAGGTAAATTTGATCTTGTTGAAGAATATATTGTTCAACACCCTGAGATGATGAAATTATCATCAGCCGGCTTAAATACAATCAGAATAGTAACGCAGGAAGTTAATGGAAATATTGAGATAGTTGCTGCAAGACTGAGGATTACCATAAATTCTGTTGTAGACAATCTTGCAGCAGGCAATGCTGCAGCACCTGTTGATCTTGAATCAGGAAAAATAAGCGGTTCTGCTGTATTCAGTGACATAACCAAACCTGATATTAGTGTTCATCCCGTGTCAGGTGCAGAGATACCTGGTTTTCAGATCCCTCTCTGGTCTGAAATAATCGAGATGATAGAAAAAGCTGCATTAATGGTTCCTGAAAACAGGTCTGTAGGCTGGGATATAGCTGTAACTCAAGAAGGTCCTTTACTGGTGGAAGGAAACCACAACTGGTGTAAGTTATTGTGGCAACTGCCTGTCAAACAGGGGTTGAAGGGACAATTACTAAAATACCTCTGATGGAAAGAATCCTGATCTTCATTAAACATCATCTCGCTTTCCTCTGGAGAATTATTGAATGGGGAAACGGACTTATGTTTTCTTTGTTCTTTGGTTCCAAACTGGATAGAGTATTGTCTGTTGTGTTTAGAGAATTCTCGAAACCTCCTTTTCTATACAGAGAGCTAACCCAGGCTGATGCTGATATGTTATATGAGCTGATTAATTCACAGGAAGGCGCTGATCTTGAGTATTTTCAACCACACGGATTTGACAAAGGTTCAATAAAAAAGCAATTTAGGAATCGATCTTTCCTGATGATGGGTGTGTTTGACGAAAATAGGATGATTGGATATTTCTTCCTTCGTTTCTTTGCAAACAGGAAAAGCTTCGTAGGCAGGTTAATTGATAAGGGATACAGGGGTAAAGGAATTGGCCTGATCATGAATGATATTATGTATGAAACCTCATGGGGAATGGGATTCCGATGCCTTTCGACAATTTCAAGGAGTAACACTGCAGTTATGAAAGCTCATTCTAAAAATCAAAGTATGAAAGTACTGAAAGAACTACAGAATGATTACCTGCTGGTTGAATTTATAAGTAAGAACACTGATTGAAAATGATCATAAGCCCAAATACTATCCATGCGTTATTAATGGAACTAAATTCAGTATAAATTAATGATTGGTGTAATCATAACAGGAATACTTGTCCTGTCAATTTTAATATATCTGGTAATAGATTATTATGGCCCTGAATATATTAATCTAAAGAAGGATAATCTATTTAACAAAGAATGTTTGAGGGCTAAAGACCTGATTGTACAGGAATTTGACAGAGATGGTAATTTATGGGCTTCACGGGGTATGATTTTATATTGCCTGAAAAAAGATGATAATAAATTTATTAAGATAGCTCATGTGCCAACGGGTTTTTCATTTTACTGGCTCAGCAACTTCAGTCTGCTCAGGCGTTACATTAATAAACCAGAGTGTATTGAAGCTACAATTACGGGAGAAGGTCATATTTGTGCACTCTCAGCGGGTTTTATTTGGCATAGTAAACTTGGAGGAAGGTTTGAGAGAGCAATGAAATTGCCTCATTACGGGATGAGTGTTGGAAGGGGTATTTTCAGTAATGGCTTGCTTGCAGATGGAGATAGTACTGTTTATCTGGGCGAATATTTTCGCAATACAGACAGAATCAGCGTTTTCATCTATGTAAGTGAGGATAATGGAAAAACCTGGGAGGTAGCATATGAGTTTAAACCTGGTGTTATTCGTCATATTCATGCTCTCCAGAAGGATCCATATACAGGTAAATTGTGGTTCTGCTCAGGTGATTATGATAATGAGTCTATGATAGGCTGGTCTGGTGATGGATTCAGGATCATAAATATAATAGGGAAGGGGAGCCAGAGCTGGAGAACTGCACAGCTGGTATTTACGGAGGAAGCTGTTTACTGGGGAGGAGATACCGGTTCAATTGATCTGGCAGGAATATACCGGTGGGATAAGGCTACAATGCAACTATCGAGGATAAGAGAGATTGATGGCGCAATATTATATGGAACAAGACTTTCGGGTGGGTTAATATTATTCAGTACAGACCGGGAAGGTTTCCCCAATGAGAATGACCATAAAACCAGATTATTGGTCGTTGATCGCAATAATGATGTTTCGGAGATAGATGTAGGAACATGGAAGCATTGGGAAAAAGGACTGCGTTATAGTTTTGCCATGCTACGTACGCCACGAAACCAGGGGAACAGGTATTTAGCTGTTTCTGTTATAAATCAAAAAGAAATTCCAATAGGAGAACTGTTATTAATAAATGAAGAAAATTTAATTCCATAGTTGATAAGCTGAAGGTATTGTTAAATAATTATGAATGACAAGGATATTTTAAAGCTTACTTCCCTAACAGAAATTCCGGATATAATAATCAAGGATAATGAATAATATATACGCTACCAGCTGGCATGAAGCAAAGCCGCCTCCTTCAAGGATTAGTAAGAAATCAAGATATGTGCTAAGGAATATGTTGCTGTCAGTTTACTCTCGAGTAAACAAGAAACAGGATGATAAGTACCTAAGGTGTTTGTATTGTCACTATGTGTTTGACGATCAGCGAAAAGAATTTGAGAATCTGATAACAAAGATTAAGAGGATTGGTGAATTTGTTGATACAGCAACATGTTTGGACATGATACAGGGAAAAAGAGATATAGATAGAAGATATTTTCACCTGTCTTTTGATGATGGTTTTAGGAATCATTATACCAATGCTGTTCCATTATTGAAAAAACATAAGGTACCGGCAATATTTTTTGTCCCTTCCTCCCTGGTAGGATCCAGCTATGAAGAAACTAAACAATATTGCACGGTAACCAATCAATACAGGGCTGTAATTGAAATGTTAAGATGGGATGACCTGAGGGATATGCTTTCGATAGGTTTTGAGATAGGTTCACATACTAAGACTCATGCCCGATTTTCTGAACTATCTGAAAACAAGTCCATGCTAAAAGATGAAATATTTGGCTCAAAAAAGGAATTAGAGGATAACCTGAATTATAAATGTGATTATATATCGTGGCCCTATGGAAGTCTGGCTGATGTAGATATTAAATCTCTTGATAATGTAAAGATGGCAGGTTATAAAGCCTGTTTCGGGGCATACAGGGGTACTCCTCTTCCAAGGGTAACTGATATTTTTAGAATACCCAGGCACCAGGTTGAAGTGCAATGGCCCTTATCTCACATATTATATTTTACCAGGGGTAATATGGAGAAGAGAAGAGTAAGAAATAAAATAACCTATGTTTAAAAGGGTATTTGATATAAGTGCTTCTTTATTTGGTCTGGTTCTGATAAGCCCGGTACTCTTGATTTTAGTATTAATTATTAAATTATATATGCCCGGGCCGGTGTTATTTACCCAGAAACGAGCCGGCAGGCATGGCAAACCATTTACAATTTATAAGTTCAGAACTATGATTGTGAATCATGCCGGGAGCACTGTTTCTGTTAAAGGAGAGACCCGTATAACTACCCTGGGAGCAAGACTTCGTAAGTATAAACTCGATGAACTGCCGGAGCTCTGGAATATTCTTATTGGCGATATGAGTTTTGTTGGTCCCAGACCCGATGTGCCTGAATATGTGGAGAAGCTCAAGGGCATAGAAAAACTGATCCTTGAACTTCGCCCGGGTTTGACCGGGCCGGCTACATTGAAATATTCAAATGAAGAGGAACTTCTTGCTTCCGTTCCTGACCCCCGGAGATTTAATGATGAAGTGCTATGGCCTGACAAGGTAAGGATTAACCTGGAGTATTATCAGAACAGGAGTTTCTTTGGGGATATACTTATTATTTTTAAAACAGTTCTTGGGATAACACGGTGAATAAAATAACATTCAATAGTAAAAGAATTATTTCAATACTGTTATATATGTCTGATAACTTCTCTTTTATTCAATTTAATTTTTCAACTTTTTGCGGAACCTCGTTACCAAACAGTGAAAAATGAAGTGCAAGATTACATTCATTGTAGCTTTTTTTATAATTATTGTATCATACATTACAGCCTGCCGGAATGCAGGTAACTGGTTGGTTAAAAAAGATGAGCCTGTTAATGCTGATGCTATAGTGGTACTCATGGGGAGTATACCTGACAGGGTATTACAGGCAGCTGACCTTTACCATCAGGGATTGGCTGGGAAAGTACTAATGGTGGAAACAGGTCAGGCCGATACTGATAAAGTACTTGAGGAGAGGGGTACATTCATTATGAGCAAAACCAGACTATCAAAAAATGCTGAAATCTCCCTTGGAATTCCTGCTGATAGTATCATAATTCTCCAGGGTGGTGCTAACAGCACCCAGATGGAAGCAACAATTATAAGAGATTATATCAGGAGAATTTCAGACATCGATACCCTTCTATTGGTTTCTTCTTCTTTTCATACACATAGGGCGTCAATGATATTTAAAACAGCTTTCAGGAAAGCGGGAATGCATATAGATATTTTTTCCATTCCAAGTAAATATTCTTCATTTAATTCTGATGAATGGTGGAAAAGCAAAGAAGGAATTGAAACAGTAATGATCGAATATCTTAAGATGGCTAATTTTATACTATTCGAGAAAAGAAAACTGTAGCATTTTACGAATTATTGCTTTTACATTTGAAGCTGTAACTCAAAACTGAACTAAATAATCAGGATGACTAAAAAGAACAAACGAATCTTCCTTTCTTCACCTCACATGTCAGGTAATGAGATGAAATACATCCAGAAAGCCTTTAACCAAAACTGGATAGCCCCTCTGGGACCAAATGTGGATGGTTTTGAGAGATCACTTGCCAGTTATTGTGGCGTTAATCATGCTGCAGTATTGAGCTCGGGATCAGCTGCTATCCATCTCGCTTTGATATTACTTGGAGTTGGGAATGAAGATGAAGTAATTGCTTCTTCATTCACCTTTTCAGCTACTGTTAACCCTATAGTTTACCTTGGTGCTACCCCAGTACTGGTAGACAGCGAGCCCGGAACCTGGAACATGGACACTGGAATGCTTGAAGCTGCAATAAGAGACCGTTTAACCAAAAAAGGAAAGAAGCCCAAAGCAATTATCATGGTACATCTATACGGAATGCCGGCCAAAATGGATGAGGTTATGGCCATAGCCGATAAATATGAAATACCTGTAATTGAGGATGCAGCAGAAGCTCTGGGAAGCAGATATAATAATGAACCTGTTGGTTCATTTGGTAAAATGGCTGTGCTCTCATTCAATGGCAATAAAATAATAACAACTTCAGGGGGAGGAGCCCTTATCTCTGATGACAGAGAATTAATAGAGAAGGCCAGGTTCCTTGCAACCCAGGCACGTGATAAAGCTCCTCACTATCAGCATAGCCAGATTGGTTATAATTACAGGATGAGTAATGTCCTGGCTGGTATCGGAAGGGGACAGATGGAGGTAATAGATCAGAGGGTCAGGAAGAGGAGGGATAATTATAAGTTTTATTACGAAAACTTAAAGGATTATCCGGGGATCAAATTCCTGGTAGAGCCTGGAAATAAGTATTTTTCAAATTACTGGCTTACTACCATTTTAATTGATCCAAAGGAGGCTGGAACATCACGCGAAGAAATACAGGCCGAACTTGAGAAAAATAATATTGAATCAAGGCCTTTGTGGAAGCCGATGCACCTGCAGCCTGTCTTTGAATCATGCCCGGCTTACCTGAACGGCATCTCTGAAGATTTGTTCATTCATGGGCTTTGCCTGCCCTCAGGTACCAATATGTCAGATGAAGATCTGAATCATGTGTTGAGCGTGATCGAGAATAAACTTCTTGAAAAATAATAAGCACTTTTAAGTTTGTGATTATTCATCAATTTTATTCGTTGAGATAAATAATAATTGCAGGAATAGAATTAAATATCAGTTAAAATGTCGATAAGAAGATTAATAAAACGTATCAGGAGATTTTACGCGAAAAATGCCGGCTCAGATGCAAAAATAAAATATTACAGGAAACAGGGCATGAAGATAGGAGAAAACTGTCGTTTTGAAACAATGTCATTTTCGACTGAACCATACCTGATTGAGATTGGGAATAAAGTAGCTATTGCAATTGGTACATTATTTATTACACATGATGCAGGTATCCGGTGCTTTAGGGATGAATTTCCCGCTGAAGATATTTTTGGTAAAATAATCATTGGTGATAATGTGTTTATAGGTTCAAACTGTACTATTTTACCTAATACTACTATAGGTAATAATTGTATAGTTGGTGCAGGAAGCGTAGTGCGGGGGAGGTTCCCTGATAATTCAGTGATAGCTGGTAATCCTGCAAAAGCAATAACTAACATGAATGTCCAGAAATTAATATACAGGCAGAATCCTGGCCGACTGAAAACGGGTTATATGTCCGATATGGATAAAAAACCTTTGATAATGAAACATTTTAAAATAGATAATATCAAATAATAAAAAGGATAATATGAGTAAGATTATTTTTCTTCACCATAGCACGGGTGAATGCATATGGGTGGGAAATACAAACCATTACATCTACCGGCTTACGAAAAAAGGAGATGTTAAGACTTATTTCAGGAAACTAAACAGGAAGGCAGGGAATAAACATTCTATAACTGAACATAACTTCCCGGCCAAAGTGCCTTACGGATGGAAAAATTATCCTTACGATTATTATAATATCTGGGTTAAAAATGCAGGGGATACTCCCTATATGAATGAACCTACCCTTGAAATACTTACAAGGGAATATGATATTATTATTTTTAAGCATTGTTATCCGGTAAGCATAATATTGGAAGATACCGGTCATGCTGATATTGATTCTGACGAAAAGAGGCTGGAAAATTACAAGCTTCAGTATGAAGCACTTAAAGGCAAAATGCATGAATTTCAGTCAACAAAATTTATTGTCTGGACCCCTCCGGTAAGGGTTAAAAGCGGACTGACGGAAGATCAGGCAAGAAGGACCAGGGAATTTTACAAATGGATTTTGGATGAGTGGGATGAAAAGGGGGACAATATTTTTATATGGGATTTTTATAAGTATGGAACTGAAGGTGGGCTCTATCTGAAAGATGAATACTCAAAAGGTGGTGGTGATTCCCATCCATCAAAAGAATTCTCAGGACAGTTAGCTCCGAAATTCGCAAAATTCATAATGGATGTGGCAGAAGGGAATGTTGAATAGATATTATTGCTTTATAAATCTCTTGGTCGCGATAATTTCTTTTCTTAAAAGTGTGAAGATATAAATACCGGGTTTAAGATAAGACAAATCAAATTGTTTTGTTGTTTCCCCTTCTAACATGTGACCATTAAAGATGGAAGCCCCATTTGAGTTTGTAATTATTATACTGCTGGGTTCAGCCTCGAAAGGATCATTATATGATATTGTGAAAATACCGTTATTTGGATTAGGGTAGAGTTTGAATGCATTAAGCATATTATAGTCACTGGCTACAGATATGTTAACTGTTTCTGATGTACTGACACTATTTCGGTCATCTATAGCTACTACCCTTATTGAATAATTACCCTGTCTTACATCTTTCCAGATATAAAAAAAAGGTGGGACCATACTCTCTCCGAGTTTAATGTCTTCATTGTAAAATTCAACTTTACTTATTTTTCCATCTTCATCATCGGCTTCAGCTTCAATTAAGATTGTGGCGGGAGGTATGAATGAGCTGTTATTGTCAGGCGACAGGATTGTGATGAAAGGCAGCTGATTTATATTCACATAAACCTGCACTGATGAAGAAGTTGTTACAGCACCGTCATTATCAGTTGCAACTGCATGTATTGAATGAGTGCCCACCCCAACATTCTTCCATACAAAGTTATAAGGAGTTGAAGTTCTTTCTCCGATCTTGGTGCCGCCATTAAAGAATTCTACTTTTCTTATTGTTCCGTCTGAGTCACTGGCTGATGTTTCGATAGTGACTGTGGCAGGGGCTATATATGAACTATTTTTTGTAGGTGAAGAGATAGAGACAACAGGTGGTGAATTGGTTTGTGGATTAGTAGATGTACTATTAACAACAACATTCACAGCCCGGGATGTAGAGGAAACATTACTATTATCAACAGCTACTGCAGTCAATGTGTAGCTGCCAGCTTCCACATTTTGCCATGTATAGGCATAGGGAGGTGAGCTAATCTGTGCAAGCCTTGTACTCCCTCTGTAGAATTCCACCCTGCTTATCGTACCGTCCGGGTCACTTGCCGTTGCCTGAATTGTAATTGTAGCAGGTTCTGAATAGGAGCTGTTGTTTACAGGATAAGTAATAGAGACAGCCGGTGGCTGATTCGCAGGTACGACATTACCACTCTTATACTCTGAATAACCTAGATCAGGAGCTGAACCATAATAGGGTATTCCAACATTAGTACCGGCATCTATTAATGAGCTTTCTGAGGACAGTTTTAAAAAATTAAGATTGGGGAGGGATCCATCTGCCTGCCGGGGTCCACTTAAACCTGTTGAATCAAGACTGACGAAGTCCCTGTCAGTTATATTAACACCAGGAGGATTATTCCAGCTATTGTATATGTTAGTGCATACAGCGCCTGTACCAAGTTTAATCGGACCGCTTTCATTATCATAAGAAATATTGTTTATTAATGATCTGGTCAATTCCCTTTCGCTTGAACTGATTGTATTGTAGATATAGAAGCCATAAACAGGATTTGGATATTCATCATAATAACCGTTATGATAAGCTGTATTATTATACAGATGCATTTCATATGCAATATAGCCCTGGTCATTGCTGGTAAATCCAGAAGCCCTGTTAAAAGCTGCTATACAGTTATGATAGTATCTTTTTAATGTTACCGGTGACTCATTTATCCATCCCATCTTGAAGCCATGTCCATCACCCTCAACCCGGCCGTTATTGAATGACCAGCAATTATCATACTCGGTATAGCCAATAGATCCCGACGAAAAACCTTGATCTCCACACTTCCATGCTCTGCAACCTGTGTAATATACACTGTACTCACTATCAGTCCAGTTAAAATCTAGAAATCCTGACCCATCATTACCGGGTTGGGGATTATCTTCAGGTACTGAGGTCATGCAGTCACAATTATTCCATGAATCACAATTTATAAAATATACCTCATCACATACTGAAGTTTTGAAACCAATACCACCAGTGTTATAAACAGCACAGTTTTCTATAACTACATTCTTTGAATTGGAGAGCCGGAATGCTCCATCAACTTCAGACGTGCCACACTTTTGCCATACATTTCTAATTACCAGCCCTTTAAAGTGGACATAATTAACGTCATCAGCCCTGATTGCATAATTATCATTATAGGTATATCCGGCACAGGGATCAACTGCATCACAATCTAATATTGGTGTCTCACCAGGATAGGCCCAAAAACGTACTGTGTCTCCTCTTACTCCATCAGCAGTTACAGAATAACCTCTCCCAGGTGTATATGGCCAGTTAAGATCATTTATTGTCATTAGGTAAACGCCACCCCTGAAATACACAGTATCCCCTGCAGAAATATCAGCAGTGTTAAAAGCATGTCCCCATGTTGCCCATGGGTCATTTATACTGCCGGATCCATTATCATTACCATTGGGAGATACATAATAAGTCTTGGATGAAGCTATTGAGAAAATAGATAAAAAAAACAGTAAGCAGATTCCTCTCATGTATTGTCAGCCCTCATAGGGCCTGGCATTAAAATTTAACAATGTACTATTTTTAACGAAGGAGGGTAATTTTTGTTGCTTTTACCCGGTGGCAAAAATACAATTATTTTTTATTTCAGCTAAGGATCTCATAAATATTATAAAAAAAACCGCCTGAGATCAGACGGCTTTTTTAAAAATCACTTCATATTGTCAATCCATTATCTCATCATAATATATTTCAAAGGTTCTGACAGGTGAAGCGCCCATTGGTGACTTCCACATCAAGACCCTCGGGGAAAGCATCTTCAGGGGAATGGCCGTCTTTATTTTTGATGAGAATGGTTAAAAAAATGATGAAATTAGTTATTCAAGATATGAAAGGTCATTTAGCCATGCTAATGGTAAATATTGATTGTTGCCTACTAATTTAACTTAATATTGAGTTCCCTGTTGACGACAGTTAACGTAACATATTAAAGATCCTTTACCATGCCCGGATTTTATTTCTTTTTAATCTTCTTACCTGTTGCTGTAATGGTCAGTTTATACTTGAGCTCCCAGACGCCAGGAACCTTAAATAACGCCAGGTGTTCTGAACAATGCTGTTTAATTGATTCTTCTGTCAAAGAATCTTTATGCTCTTCTCGTACAACAACGGTTGCTTTCAGCCTTTCCCCTTCGATCTCATCTTCAATGCCTGTAATTGTGCAGTCTATTATACCGGGGATTGCCAGTATTACTGCTTCAATTTCTTTTGGGCTGACGCGTTTTCCTCTTACTTTTATGATTTCTTTTGACCTTGCAGTCAGGTAGATATAACCGTCCTCGTCCACTGTTCCAAGGTCTCCCGTATGGAGCCACCCGTTTCTTAGGGTTTTACTTGTTCCCTCTTCGTCATGGAAATAACCTTTCATTACATTATCGCCACGTGCAATAACTTCACCTATTTCACCGGGTTTTATTTTCTTTCCTTCCTCGTTTACCACTATTAATTCTACCCCCGGTATACCTCTTCCCATTGATCCTCTCCTTTCATCAAGCAATTCTGGCGGCAGCCATGATAACCTGGCGGTGGCTTCTGTCTGGCCGTACATCACAATAAATCTGATCTCCGGGTGCGCTTCCCTGAACTCATCCATGAATATTGTAGCCAGCTTACCTCCTGCCTGTGTAACATACTTAAGGTCAGGAAAATGTGTTTTCTTAAAAGTGTCTGACTTTCTCAGGAGTATCTGGAAATGACTTGGTATTCCTGCGAAGCCTGTGCATTTATATTCAAGAAGATCCTGAATTACTTTACCGAGGAAAATAAATGAATTATTGAATACTATTGAGCCTCCAACCCTTAGATGAGTATGGAGTAGAGATAAGCCATAACAATAATAGAATGGCAGCACGACAAGCATTCTGTCATCAGGGGTTAACTCTAGGTATTCAACAATTGAACTGGTGTTGGCAATCAGATTCTTATGAGAGATCATAACACCTTTTGGTTCTCCTGTTGAGCCTGAGGTGAATATTATCTCAGCACATTCTTCAATATCAGTATCTTGATTTAATTCAGAAGCTTCATGACTATCAATGTTTTCAATATCAGGTGGCAGGGTACAGCGGTAGTTATCAAGAGCCAGTCTGTTCCTGATATTTTCTGTTACCATGATCATTGACGGTTCGGTTAACCCGGCAATATAATCAAAATTACCCTTCTCAATATTCGGATCAAGCGGGATGCACACATTTCCTGACTTTATTACAGACAGGTATGTCTTAAGCATAAAGAGATTGTTAACTGACAGGATAATTATGTTTTTATCGGTTCCATTTTCTTTTCTTATCCATGATGCCAGATCGAGGCATTCGTTATAAAGGTCTTTGTATGCAATTTCCTCATTGCCAATCAGGAAAGGCTTTTCGAGGCTGGAAGTATTTTCAAAAAAGTAATCAAATGCGTTCATAATGTTTATTTTTCTTATATTATGTCTTAATGAGGCTCAAAGCCTTTCGTCTTTAATGGTGTTTTTATTTATAATGTTACTGTAAAAACTTCTTTTCAGGCGCAAAGCCTTGCGCCTCTACAATTACCTCTATACTTTATACTTTATACTTTTTACTTTTATCTTTTGTCTTTACTTTATTATATCTTCGTCCGCCGACTTTGATCTGATAAAATCCTATATACCATAATAATCTCTTATCGGTGCCATCCTCAGGTACTCTGTTGTTTTCCTCTTTCTTTCAAAGTTAATGAACAAAGCTTTTATTCGTTCCTCTGTCTCACCCATCACCTCAGCGATCTCTGCAGGAGCATATCCATTCTCAAATCCATACCAGTAAATATCCATCTGGTCAAAAGGCAGCTGGAAGAAGAATTCTTCCTGTGTTTGTTCAGCTGAGTATGTGTCTGTGGTTGGTGTTCTGTCAATTATTTCTTTAGGTACACCCAGGTATTCTGCAAGCTGGTAGACCTGTGTTTTATAAAGATTGCCAATGGGCATAATGTCTGCACCCCCATCTCCATACTTAACGAAGAACCCCTGTTCCTGCTCATGTTTGTTAGGTGTCCCGATAACTGCATAATGAAGGTTCTCAGCATGGTAATAGATCATGGACATCCTTGTTCGCTGTTTGAAATTTGATGCGGCAACAATCTGAAGGTATTCATTTACGGGCAGGTGCTTTTCTTTACTGTTACCTTTACCATCAACTATTGTTAAGGTGAATATTGGGGGTAGTTTGGAGAAAAGGCCACTTTGTTTTATACCAATCTTCATTGTATATGTCTGAGGATCATATTCAGGGAAGACATTTTTTACAGCCTCATCACGTCGTTCATAACACCTGAAACCTGAGAGGGCAGAGGTTATTACCTCCTTGATTGCTTTTACACCAAATGTTTTAGCAAGATCCCCTGCCAGCTTTTCGCTGTCGGGGGAAGAGTCTTTTTCTGGTAACATGATACCCAGGACATTTTCAGGGCCAAAAGCTTTTACAGCAAGTGCAAAGCAAACGGAAGAGTCTATACCCCCGCTTATTCCCACAACCCCTCCTTTTCTTCTTAACTTATTCAAGACATCCTCCTGCATCTTTTTTACTATACTGTTCACAACGTTCTCAAGGTTGTCCAGTAAGATACTGTCTTTTGAGAAAGGTTTTTTATTCATGATTTCATATCTTTCAAATTCAGCATAAATTTCAAATTTTATTTTTGTGAGGCGCAAAGCCTTGCGCCTCTATTTTAGACGCGCTACTAGCGCGTCTCTACGATTTTCTATTATTCCATTATTCCATTATTCCATTATTTCATGAATATTACATCCCCCTGGCCTCACTTCGTGCGACCTTCCCCTTTCAAAGGGGCATCCTCAATAATCCTTAGATTTTTAAGTTCAGGCCCTTCATATTCTGCATTGCATCCCTGGATGAACTGGTAATGCAGCAGATGGGTGGATATTACTGCTGCCAGTACCATATTATCCATTTCGGATACATTTCCTGTTTTTTTTATTTTATTTAGTATAGCAGAAATGGACTCAAAGTCAAAAACGCCTGCATTCCTTGTATAGCTTTCAGACAACATGTCTCTGGCATAAACAGGAGTATTTTCGTTGAGGAATACGCTGCTGATAGGAGCACGGTAAGGTTGCTTGGGTCTTTTGATTATGCTTTCGGGTATCCTGTTTTCCATCAGTTTCTTCAGTAAGAATTTTTCATTCAATCCCCTCAATTTATATTTTGCAGGCAGCCCGGCACAAAACTCGATAAGCCTGTGATCAAGGAAAGGATATCTTCCCTCGACGGAGTTTGCCATTGCCATCCTGTCTCCCTGAGATGAAAGGAGGTACCCCGACATAAATACAGTTGTCTCAATCCACTGGGCTTTAGCGAGTGAATCCCATGTGTCATAAGCAGCAGGAAGTTTGTTTGCTAGATTATCAAAAGGGTCGTAGTTTTTAAGATCTTCTTTGATATCAACCGAGAAATGTTTCTTAATATGGTTTGAATTGTTCCATCTCAATAAGTGGGAGTAAAACGGGTTATTTACATCCTCAAGCTTATATCCAAAAAACATTTTAAGGATGTTAGGGCTTGCATTTCTAAGGTGAGGTATATCAGGGTAGATTCTTTTCAACAGAAGGGGCCTCATTGCTGAGTCAGGTTGTCTGGCCCAGAATCTCCTAATTTCCGCCTCCCTGAAAATATCGTAACCGGCAAGCATTTCGTCTGACCCTTCACCTGTTATCACTACCTTAATATCATTGTTCCGTACCAGCCCGGATAGTATCATCATTGGTGTCGGGGCAGTTCTTGTAACAGGTGTCTCAGAATGCCAAACCACCTTCGGAAAATTAATTGAAATATCACTGGCAGAACAATTTATGGATTTATGGTTCGTATCGAGGAATTTTACAGCCTCCTCCTGGTAGCTGCTTTCGTCGAAGACCTTGTCTTCAAATCCAATAGAAAAGGTGTTCAATACACCTGGTTCAATTTCCTTAATATATGCTACAGTGGCGCTGGAGTCGATACCTCCGCTCAGATAAGCTGCTACCTCTACATCTGCTCTTAACCTTAACCTGACGGCACTGATTAATAACTCATTTAATCTTTCCCTGGCATCATCAAACGAAAGATTATCGTACCTGCTGCCAAAACTTAATTCCCAGTATTTTTTAACTTTCAGCCCGTTTCGCTTATAAATAAGGTAATGTCCGGGAGAGAGTTCATATATATTCCTGAAGGCTGTATCAGGACTTATTGTGGTCCAGAAGGTATAGATCTGTGACAGGCTTTCAGTATTGAACTCCCGCGAAACAGATTTTTGTTGAAAAATGGCTTTTATTTCAGAAGCAAATGAAAATACTCCATCAGTTATATTATAGAATAATGGCCTGATACCAACTCTGTCTCGGGCAATAAAGAGTTCTTCTTTTTGTTTATCCCAGATAGCAAATGCAAACTGACCATTTAGTAACTGGAGGCAATTTTTCCCATAAGCAGCATAAAGCTTAACCAGTACCTCTGTATCTGACTGGGTTTTAAAAGAGTCACCTTTTTTTTCCAGCTCTGAGCGGAGTTCTTTATAATTAAAGATTTCACCGTTAAATACTATCCAGAATCTACCTGTGGAATCTGATAAAGGTTGCTGTCCACCAGTAATGTCAATTATAGATAGCCGTACATTCCCTATGCTTGCGTAAGGTGAATGGTAAATTCCGCTTTCATCGGGTCCTCGAAAACTGATAGACTGGAGCATTGATTTAATCATAACTGCGCTGTTTGCACTGCCCCTAAAGTCTAGTATACCGGCTATTCCGCACATTACGCTACCTGTAATTTCCGGGATATAAAACCTGTAATTGCATTTATTGATTCAAAATTTTCTTCTATAAGGTCTTCATCACCGGTTTTAATATTAAACTCTTCTTCCAGAAAAGATATCAAAGTTATGAATCCCATAGAATCAAAGAATCCTTCTTTGAAGACCAGTGTGTCATTTTGAATTTTTTCTTTTTCAGCATGTACTGAGTCAAGGATATAAGATTTTACTTTTCCCTTTATTGGATTTATATTATCATTCATAGTTTTTTTTCAGATATTGTTATTGACTTCACAAAAATTTAACTTGATATATATTTATATTGTATTTTTCTTATTAAATGATTTAGATTTCTTATAATAGCCATGATATCTCCCGTAACGACTTTCCTTTATCTCATAATCATTATAAACAACATCGAAATTTTCCATTCTGTGTGAACGAAAGAAGTTCAGGACGCTGATAAATATATCCTTTCTTGTATGATTATTCCTGCAAACGACCAGGTTAAGGGAAGCGTATTTCATCAGCAGGGCTGCATCAGCTACCAGTCCTGAAGGTGTAGTATCTATAATTATGTACTCGTACTTATCTTCAAGGTTCTGAATTAATTCATCAAGAGCGCCTGATTCTATAAGTTCCGAAGAATTTGGCAAAACGGGGCCGGATGGTATAAAATGGAGCTTATCA
>CAZSJH010000002.1:43125-49632 GCA_964607105.1 uncultured Rikenellaceae bacterium
TAATAATATCATCCACGGCAGTTTTGTCGGCCAGATATTTCGATAATCCACCGGTATTCCTCACCTTGAATTTTTCATGCAGCGTGGGTCTCCTCAGGTCGCAGTCAATAATTATTGTTTTATAACCTACAGCAGCTATTGAAGATGCAAGGTTCATTGCAACAAAACTTTTCCCATCCTGTGGTTGGGAGGAGGTAACCAGAATAATTTTTGTTGGTTCCTTTTTTGACCTTATAAACAGACTGCTTCTTAAGTTTCTGAACGATTCAGCAATTGCAGAGCCTGGTGCTTCATGGACAACGGCTTCCGTTTTAAGGGGGTTTTTATATATAACGTTTAAAACAGGCCGTCCCAGAATATTCTCAATTTCATTGATCCTGGTGATTTTTTCGTTAAAGAAATCTTTTAGTATAATAAATAAGGACGGTATTAGCAGAGCAAAAAACAAAGAAAACATATAATTTAACAGTGTTTTCGGAGCTATAACAGCTTTTGTGATATCACGAGCCGGTTCCAGGATCTCATAATCAGGATAATTGGAAGCCATGGCGATGGCTGCTTCTGATCTTTTTTGAAGAAGGAAAGTATATATAGCATCAGTCAGGTTAAATTGCCTCTGCATACTTACCATATTTAGCTCGGTTCTTGGTAAAGCAGATATCTGGTTTGACAATCTTGTTTCCCTGTACTCCAGTTCGTTAAATGTAAGGCTCAGGGTATTAAGATTATTCTTTACGTTCTCTATTATTGTTTTTTTCTGGAGATTGATTTTATTTTCAATCTGATCAAGGAACAGGTTCTTATCTGCATTATTACTCAGGAGAGCTGATCTTTGAGCATTTAAATCCAGAAGTTCGAGTACCAGAGAGTTCATTATTGGATCTGCAACATTTGCTGCAGACGGAGGGGCCAGGCCTGCTATATCCTGATTGGTGTTAAAGTAATCAAGTATATAATTATAATATCTTTCCTGGACCTTGAGTGTCGACTTTTCATTTTCAACCTGGTTGAGCTGGTTCAATGCCTGCTGTCCCTGATAGCTGAGGTCTGTTACCTGATGTGTTGATCGGTAATCCCTCAGTTTTGATTCTGACATATAAAGTGAATCAGATATCTCTGATAATTGACCATCAATGAAATTAATTGTATTCAGGGCGATAGTATTCTTTTTCGAAAGGTCATTATCGAGGTAATTCTGAAGGTAGGCGTTAAGAAAGTCAACTGTAAGATCCCGGTTTTCTCCCTGAAAGTATACGTTTATTAAAGTTGATCGCATACTTACGGGTTCTATTGTAAGACGTTTAAGGTATTGCCTTGTAATATTGTCGATATGATGCAACTTGAAATATGAAATTTCAGCATCATTATTAGAAGCCGGGTAAGAATCTGCTTTTCTGCTTAAAGAAAATTTAAAGTAAGGAGTTTCAACTGTCTGATTGAATTTGCATACAGTGTCAAGCTGAAGAGTATGACCGGCACTAATTACTTTATTGTCCAGATAATTATAGAAGGACACATTATCCTCAGATACTTTTAAACTGTAAGTTGTATCATTGATTATATCAACATAGAATCGTCCATCGATAGATTGAATGTGAGATTTGTCAATAATGACATTATAATCATTATTATTATATACAAGGTGTGACTGCCTGAGTATATTATCAGACTCCCGGTAATTACCTATCTCAAGACCGAGGTTCTTGACAGTTTCTGATACAAGGCTGAATGATTTCAGGCTGTTAATATCATTCTCAAGATTGCCGACGCTATTGAGAGCGCCCAGTCCGCTGAAACGCTCACTTGATTCAAGGAATGATGACCTGTTTTGTTCAATTGGCCCAATTATGGAATTAACCTGGTATACTGTAGGTGTAAACCTGTTATATAAATAAGCTAACCCTAACATTAATATGATACTAACAATATAAAAATATTTATATGATAAAATTTTGCGAATAAACTCTTTGAGGTTGAAAGGCTCGGCTTTATGTTCAGTTTGATTTGTCATATGTATTGTAGATTAAAATTGGACACCTGTAAAAAGAAGTACAGCGATAAGTGTGGTAATTGATGAAAGAATTGTAGTGTAAGTAATGTTAGAATAACTTGCGGAAATGGCTTTCAGTGGTTCTACGATCAGAATATCATTTGGATGAATATAGTAATAATCTTTACCAGTAATCCTTGAATCGGAAAGATTCAGTTTGTACTGCATAATCTTATCATTCTCATTTCTTATTAATATGACATTCTTCCTGTCACCATACCTGGTAAGTCCCCCTCCAAGCCCCAGGGCCTCATATACAGTTAATTTATCCTGGGTGAAAGTGTATACCCCGGAGGATGTGACTTCTCCCAGTACGGTAACCCTGTTGTCTACATATTTAACTGTAACAGAAGTTTTTCCAACATATTCACTTAAAGCATCCTGGATTTTAGAAGCAGCCTGACCGGTAGTCATTGAGCCCACGTTTATATCCCCGACAAAAGGGAAATTAATATTACCTATCTCATCAACCAGGTAGCCTATTATTCCTGAACCAGATCCGGAATACCTCATCTCATCAGTAGCTGCATTAAAAATCTCATTAATCTGTGGATCTATACTCAATATGCTGATATAGAGCTTATCAAAAGGCATAATTACCTTTTGTATTCTGGGATTGACATTCGGCTCAGCAAGTTCATTGAAATCATTGAAATAAGATAATTTCTTTTTTGGTACACATGAAGTTGCTGCAATTATTATAAGAATAAACAAAACAGACTTATTTAGGTATTTCATTTTCATGGTTTCTTGTGAATAAATTATTATTTGTTAATTCTCTGAAAAAACGTTCTGATTGTCCGGAACAAAATTAACAAATCCAACCTAAATGACCAATTGTCAATATAAGCCAGATCCATCTCCATCCATTTTTCGAATTTAATATAAAATCTTTCAGGTTTTATCTGCCAGAAGCATGATAATCCTGGTTTAACTGACAGCCGTCTTAACTGCCAGCGTTTATATTGTTTTGTTTCACTATGTAACGGCGGCCTGGGTCCAATCAAAGACATCTCACCTTTGAGTATATTAAATAGCTGAGGTAACTCGTCAAGGCCTGTCCTTCTGAGAAATTTACCTATTACGGTAACTCTTGGATCATTCTCAATTTTGAATACAGGTCCATCTGCTTCATTTAAGCCTTCAAGTTCTTTTTTCATTTTTTCTGCACCTGTTACCATAGTCCTGAATTTATAAAGATTGAATTTTCGACCCCTGAGCCCAATCCTTTCCTGCTTGAAAATCACAGGTCCGGGAGATGAAAATTTAATTACCACTGAGGTAATGATCATAAAGGGCAGGAAAATTATTATCATGAGTAATGATACAGATATATCCATAAACCTTTTCGCTGTAAGTGATACGCTCTTAAAAGGTATATTTGAAAAGGTGAGGAAATTTTCCCTGCCTAGTTTTGTCCTGATGGCATTGCTCAGCTTATCGTCTTTTTCCTTGAGATTAACATGAAAGGTGACACCAAGTTCTTCACACGAACGGATGATATTCCTTACTTCTGGCGCTACTATATTCTTTTTGTAATAAATAACTTCATCAATTAAATCAAATTCAATAAGATTATGCAGTTCCTGGAGGAACATGCCCGGCAATATAATGACCGTGTCATCATATTTATTGATTATTTCCGGTGATTCTGAGAATACACTCTGTATATTATAACCCCATTCCTTATATGTCAGTAAGCTTTCAATAAAAGGTATGGCCGTTTCATCAGCTATGATTACAATATTCCTTATGTTATATCCCCTTGATCTGTAATTCTTGAATACCCTGTATTCAAACAATCGTAAAAGGAATAGGAATGTGAAACCCAAGAAACAGATATACGCGAGTAAACGCCTGGGTACCATGTATAATCTGAAAGTAAAATAGATCAGGACAAAGAGAAGGCCTATTAAAAGGGCGGATTGCAGGTATTCAAAGAAAAGCATCCTGTATCTTTTCGTACGAGGTATCTCGGTGATCTTTATGAAATACAGGATAATTAACCAGGCAGGCAATATAAAAAGGAATATATATAAGAGAACACTGTCTTCAATGAAAAGACTGCCCCAGTTACCGTAGTTGATGTTAAAGGATAGCTGGAAGGCGACAACAATTGCCAGGATGTCAAGAAATCCCAGAATTAAACCAAGTAGTTTCCACCTCTTCAGGAAGGATATTATTTTTAGTTTATGCAGCGCCTTAAAAAAATCCATTATGGTTCGTTATATTTATAGCTGCCGGCTATTGTTTCACAGTAAAGTTGTTTTTATACTATTATCTATTAACAGAGGGTCTTTTTTGAGCACAAAAATATGTTTTCCCATTAAGCCCGGTAATGTTTAATACAGTAAATCCAATCCCTTCAAGCAGAGATCTGGCACTTTTATTTGTATGCAAATAATTTATACCCGGGTTAAATAAGCTTCTTAATTTCCTGACGGCTCGTGATTCATTGTGACCATTATTTTTCTTAATATTACCATTACAGGTCCTGGAATTATTTTCTTCCATGTTTTTTGAATAGCTATCAGTCTTATTCATATCAGTGCAGTAATCTTCAAAATAGCCTGTTAAGTAACTATATTCAGGTAGCAGTGAGCGTATATTTATCAGGAAAGCTTTCAAATCTTTAATAAAATTCAGTGGCTTAAGGTTTATCAGTATCTCAGTATCTTGAAGATCTACAGGGATGTAGTAATAATTTGTGGACGGAAGGACAATTGTATTCGAACTCTTAGCAAGGTTAAGCCAGTTGATGTAATTAAAAAAGTCCTCACATCCGTCATTCATGAGTGTTATGTATATATTTTCCCTGGATGAATCCCTGAGTGGAGCCCTCCGGCGTTTAACCGAACTCTTTATTTTAACTGTCCTGTTATCCATTATCAGTCTAATTATTTTCTTGATCAAAATTAGAAAAACAGGATGAGCGAAACAAGTATGATACAGCATGTTAACAGCATTTTTGAAGCTCTTTTCAGGACCTTAAATCAGGTGATTTAAGGGCTTGGTCACAACATTTTATTCGTTCGTGGATTATTATATACCTTTAATCAAAAAAAAGACTGTTTACACCAAGGAAAATCGGTCTTAAAACAATACTATCAGGCACTTGATTTCAAGATCCAGTATATCAATAATATAGAAGGGTGTGACTAGTGAAAAGGGAAAGAAACTTACTGGTCATCGTTTTGACGAATGTTCTCAAAAACTTGACTAAAACTTTCTGTTATTAATTAATATTAGTCAGTTCAGATAAGAAAAGTTACAAGCCATTTAAGGGCTATATACAGACTGGTGTAACAAATTATTCATTTCGTCGTTAAAACATGCAGGTTCAACATCTATTTTAAGTCATTCGTCAAAATTATCTGTTAAATAAAAACAAAAATCTTACTGTTTTTCATTTCTTTGTTTTAAGAAAGGTTATGGGAACCGGGGATGAATTTCAACGACTATATAGTTTAGAATCGATATAATTTTATATGAGAAAATTAATAATAATCACAATATTATCTTTCATTCTGATCACATCTGCAGGTCAGGTTATATTAACTCTGGTAGACTCTGCTTATGTTAATAATTCATCCACCTGGGTAGGTGTTAGTATCTCTGATTCCAAAACCAAACTCCTTAAATTTAGCAGGAATTCCATTACATCAGTTAATACAAAAGGATATATGCTCAGAGCCGGAAAGGATAAATATTACAAAACTTATGCACATAACCTTGATAATTCAGTTATTTCAGGAAATGAATTTGATTGGAACGGACCACTCTCAAAAGGTCTTACGCATGGGATAATGGCCGGGTATAATATTAATTATTCTATTAAACACAATCTGATACAGGGACCTTATTATGGTGTGGTACATGAAGGCGGATATGATGATGGCTCTCCAATGATAAATACAGGTGAAGGCATTAGTTATAATATTTTTAATAATACTACCACAGCAATTATGACAGCAGGATATGAAAATGTATATATCTACAATAATACTTTTTACAGGACATTGTCCAGGTTTACTAATGGAATAATTAGAGTTTCAACCAGCAACGGAACGGAAGTAGAGGCTCCCGCAAAGAACGTAAAAATAAAGAATAACATATTCTATGTTAAAAAACCTATCTATCCTATAATAGAATTGCATCAGGATGCGATGGATGGTTTTGAATGTGATTATAATATTTATTATTGTGAGAATGGAACTGATAATGAGCCTGTCTTCGATCTTGGTGATGATATAATTAGTTGGAAGGAATGGAGAGCATTAGGATTTGATGAACATTCCAAAATATTAAATCCCGGCTTTATTGATACTGTAAAATTGATTCCAGGGAAGAGGCTTGATTGTGGGGCTGACATGGGCAAAAATTATTCTATAGGCCTGTCAACCAGGGTGAATTGGAATGTTGGTCATTACCCTGATACAACAGTTCAGTCAGGCAAA
>CAZSJH010000003.1:0-14117 GCA_964607105.1 uncultured Rikenellaceae bacterium
CGGGGCAGTAATAATATCAAGGTTTGAAGAAATAAGTGCTAATAAGGCTAATTAATGTTAAATAATGTGAAGTGATATTGAATATGATATTTTTTGAATAATTTAAACATCTGATTTTAATACTGGGAATATCAAATAATCTAAAAAATCAATAATTATGAATGAAAAGAAATACTTTGTCAGGGATATACCAAGACGAAAATTCCTGGAATTAAGTATGAAAGGCGGACTATTAGTAGCAGCTACTCCCGCCTTGTTGTCGCAGCTAACATCCTGTAAACCTCAGGGTTTATCTGCTAAAGGACTGGATATTGATAAGGATACGCTGGATAAAGTAATTGCGGAAGCACTCAGCAAAGGAGGCGATTTTGCAGAGGTGTATCTCGAAAACCGTACATCGAGGAATATTGTCATGGAAGAATCTAAATTCAAGAGTGGTCTCTATGGTATAAGCCAGGGTGCGGGTGTGAGGGTTATATCCGGGAATAAGACAGGTTATGCCTATACGGATGACATTAATCCTGAGAATCTTCTCAAGGCTGCAAAAGTAGCTTCATATGTTGCCAGGGAAGGAGGATCTGTTACTCCCCTTAATGTAAGCCAGCAGTCCAGGGATAGTTTTATAACTGTTCAAAAGTCACTTGAAGATATCAGCGATCCCAAAAGAATAGAAATAATGCAGCGCGCCGACCAGGCAGCAATGGATTATGATGAGAGAATCAGGATGGCAATGATAGATTATTATGATGAAATAAGAGGAAGGGTAATAGCAAACAGTGAAGGCGTGTACCTGCGGGATGAATTGCCCTTGCTTTTCTTTATCGTTCAGACAATGAGTGATGATGGGAAAGCAAGACACATGTCAAGGGAAAGACTGAGTCGCCACAGTGGATTTGAAATGTTTGAGGAAGTCAGTCCCGAGGAGGTTTCAAGGAGGGCTGCCAGGGAAGCAATAGCCATGCTTGATGCGGAAGAGGCCCCTGCAGGAATGATGGATGTTGTTATGCAGAACGGCTGGGGTGGTGTACTGGTACACGAAGCTGTGGGCCATCCACTGGAAGCTGATAATATAGCAAAGGGAATAGGAGCATTTACCGGTAAAATTGGACAGAAAGTGGCAAGTGATGTTTTTACAATGGTGGATGACGGCACAATAGCCAATGCAAGAGGGACAGTAAATTTTGATGATGAAGGGACTCAATGCCAGAAGAATGTACTGATAGAAAAGGGAGTGCTTAAAGGCTATATGAATGATATTTTGAGCGCAAAACAACTGGATATGAAGAGAACAGGTAACGGCAGAAGGGAATCATTCAAATACTTCCCGATACCAAGAATGACAAATACCTTTATAGATAATGGTGATTCAGAACCTGCCGACATACTGGCATCAACCAAAAAGGGAATATATGTCCAAAGCCTTAGTGGAGGAAGTGTTAATCCCGTAACCGGGGTATTTAATTTCACCTGCCGTGAAGCCTATCTAATTGAAAACGGTAAAAAAACCAGACCGGTCAAAGGTGCAACACTTATCGGTTCATGTATGGATGTAATATCAAATATTGATGCCGTAGGTAATGATCTTGAATTTGGACCGGGGATATGCGGAAAGGGGCAGTCAGCTGAGGTTGATGCCGGACAGCCTACCGTAAGGATACGCGGCATCAATGTGGGTGGCTCGAAAGCCTGATAAAGCTTTTCTGTATAATTAATGACTAAAAAAAACAAAGAAATGAATTATAAGGATTTTACAGTAAAACTGGTTGATAAATGCCTTAAATACGGAGCTGATGAGGCCGAAGTATATCTTCAGTCAACCCGTAACCTGAGCATACAGGTACTTAACAGCGAAATAGAAACAATAGAAGAGGCTTCATCCCATGGTGTCGGATTCAGGGTGTTTGTTGACAATAAAATGGGCTTCAGCCATTGTAATGATTTCAGCGATAAGGCGCTTGAGGATACAATAAAAAGGGCTATAGCCTTTGCCAGGCTGACAAGCCCTGATGAAAATAATATTCTCCCGGATGATAAGGGGATGACAGAGGTACAGGGATTATTCGATCCTGCTATAGCCGGCGTTCCAATGGAAGAAAAAATTGATATGGCCCTGAAACTTGAAAAACTGGCAATGAGCGATCACAGGATTACCAAAAGTTCAGGCTCCGGTTTCAGCGAATCGGAAACAGAAGTGTTTATAGCCAATTCACGCGGACTGTCAAAATCATATAAGTCAGGTGGATGTGGTATTGGTGTGAGCGTGGTAGCTGAAAAAGGAGACCAGAAGAACACAGGTGGTGAATATTGCTCAAGACGACAGTTCAGTGATCTTAAGAAACTGGAGGAAGTGGCTGCAAAAGCAGCTAAAGATGCTTATGAAATGCTCGACCCGGAAATGGTTGGTACCCAGAAGGCAGCAGTTATCTTTGATACCGATGTGGGCAGATCATTGCTGGGAGGAGTGATAGCTGCACTAAACGGAGAGCGGGTGTTACAGGGAGCAAGCTTCCTTAAAGATTCAATAAATGAAAAAATCGCATCTGAACTGCTGACAATAATTGATGACGGAACAAAAGAAAAAGGCCTGGCAAGCGCCCCGTTCGACGGGGAAGGAGTGCCCACACGTAAAAACACCCTTATTGAAAATGGGGTTCTTAAATCATTTATCTATAATACCAATGCCGCAAAAAGAGCAGGTACGCTTAGTACAGGAAACGCTTCAAGAAGGGGATTCACATCATTGCCAGGTATAGGTACACATAATGTTTATCTCCTGCCCGGGAAACATACAAGAAATGAAATAATTGCTGCAACAACCAGGGGACTGCTGCTAAAAGGCCTGACAGGTTACGGGATAAATTCTGTAAACGGTAATTTCAGCGGAGGAGCAAGCGGATTCTGGATAGAGAACGGTAAAATATCACACCCGGTAAAAGGCCTTACTATAGCAGGAAAGGCTTCGGATATCCTTAATGATATTGATATGATGGGTACCGATATAGATATGAATGATACTTTTGCATCACCCACCTTTAGGGTCAGGGAGATGCAGATTGGTGGAAGGTGATTCGAATAATTAATTATTAATTATGAACCGTGCAGTATGAGTTTGCGAAGCAAGAAAATGCTGCGAGCTCACAAACTTTAATATTACCTGGCTCAATTACCTGAAGGATTCAAATATAAGAGATAGGACTATGAGAATAATTGTAAGAATTACACTTGTATCGTTGTTATTTTCACTTTTTTCTGTCATTAACGGTCAGCGATTCAGACGGGATGCGGAGCCTGTGGAATTTGATTTCAGGAATCTTGGAGCATTCAGGATAAGTGCATGGGTGGGTGAATTTGCAGTACCAGTTAATCCTGGAGAAAAACATAAATATACCTGGTATGTTGCCGCACGGGCGGGAGGTGTATGGAAAACAGTCAACAACGGAACAACATTCGAATGTGTTTCTGATGAACTTGGAGTGAATGCAATAGGGGATGTTGAGCTGGCGCCTTCCAATGCTGATATTGTTTGGATAGGTACCGGTGAAGATTTTAATGCACGTTCATCGTATTACGGGAATGGCATATGGAAGTCAATTAATGGTGGTGAATCATGGGAAAATATGGGCCTTGAAGATTCACAACATATCGCGGAAATAATTGTACACCCTGAAAATCCTGATATAGTATGGGTTGCCGTGATGGGACACCTGTATTCGGAGAATAAGGACAGAGGCGTATTTAAAACTATAGACGGGGGCAAAACGTGGAAGAAGGTATTATTTATTGATGAAGCAACGGGCATAATTGACATAGCCATAAGTCATAAGAACCCGGACATATTATATGCCAGTGCTTATGAGAAAGTTAGACTGCCATGGACTTTTGAGCCGGGAGGTGAAAAAAGTCGCATTTATAAAAGTGTTGATGGCGGTAAAAACTGGGAAATGATCATGGGAGGAGGATTTCCTGAGGGCCCTCTTGGCAGGATTGGTATTGACGTTCAATACAACAATCCTGATGTGATTGTTGTGGTGGTACAAAACCTTAATCTCAAACCGGGGGTGGACCCTGATGAGCCGGTTGAGTTTGATGAATTTACTGACAGGTCGTTTGACAAGCTGGTTGGCGGTGAGTGTTACCGGTCTATGGATGCCGGAAAGACATGGGAGAGGCTGAACGACCCCGAAAAGGTTGATGTTAGCGGTAAAGCTGCATATAGCTTTAACAAGATATGTGTTGATCCGGATGATCCGGATAAAATATATATTATAGGCGAAGGGATACATTTAACACTGGATGGAGGTAAAACATGGCCCCGGTCATATGAAAGCGGCTTGTTCAACACTAATTTTGGAGATAACAGAACACTCTGGATAGATCCGAAAGACGGCAGGCATATGTTCCTGGGCTCTGATGGCGGAGTATATGAGACATGGGATGGAGGTAAGAGCATGTACCATTACTATAACATACCCCTGGGTGAGATTTATATGGTCGAAGTGGATGATGCAGAACCCTATAATATTTATATTGGTTTACAGGACCATGAAACGTGGAAAGCCCCTTCAAATAGCTGGTCGGGACAGATAAGCATCAAAGACTGGGTAATAACCGGTATGTGGGACGGAATGCACACCAGGGTAGACCATGAAAACAACAGGTGGTTGTATTTTACCACACAGTTTGGTTCTCATCACAGGGTTGACCAGGCTACAGGTGAAAGAGTAAGCATTGCACCCGTGCCACCGGAAGAAACTGAAAGATACAGGTACACATGGAATGCTCCCATCATGCTATCGCCTCATAACAATGGTATTTTATATGCCGGGGCACAAAAGCTTTTAAGATCACTCAACAGGGGGGATACCTGGGAGGAAATATCTCCTGATCTTACCACTAATGATAAGGTCAAGATAGCCGGTACAGGTCATGTCATGTATTGTACAATTGTATCGATGGATGAATCTCCGCTGAAACCGGGACTGATCTGGGTTGGAACAGATGACGGGAAGGTTCACCTGACCATGAATCATGGTGCCCACTGGGAAGAACTGACAACAAATGTTGAAAGGGCGGGTGTACCTTCTGAAAGATGGGTTGCCAGGATTATAGCATCAGGGTATAGTGAAGCTACTGCCTATCTTGTACATACAGGCTACAGAAATGATGACTTCAATCCTTACGTACTGAAAACAACTGACTATGGTAAAACCTGGCAGGACATTTCATCTAACCTGCCTGACTATCCTGTAAACGTGATTTTTGAAGATGCCAGAAACCCTGACCTGTTGTTCGTAGGTAACGACATAGGTGTATATTATACGCTCAACAGCGGGAAAGAATGGACCAGGCTGGAAGCCGGAATACCACCGGTGGTAGTAAGGGATCTGCTGGTACATCCCAGGGAGAATGACCTGCTCGTCGGAACCTACGGACGAGCGGCATGGCTGGGTGATATAAGCCCCCTTCAACAGATGAATGATGAAATACGCGATATGGATTTCTATCTTTTCGACATAGAACCTAAACCACGGATAAACTATTCGCAACAGGCAATGTGGGGAAATTATCATATGACCGGCAGCAACCATATCCGTACTCCGAATGAGCCAAACGGACTGGAGATATGGTTCAGGTTTAAAAATGATGAGAAGGGCAGCGCGCGGCTGGTGGTTGAAGATCCTGAGGGCGATGAAGTCTATAGTCGAGAAATACCGGTTAACAAGGGTATTAAAAAGGTCTACTGGGATACTTCCAGGGCTGAACCCGGCATCTATACTGTAAAGTTAAACTATAAGGGAAACACAATAAGCAAAGAAGGAGTTGTTAAGGAGAGGTGGCTATGGACGGTGATAAATTATAGAGATGAATGATGAGGTGCAAGATGCGAAATTGCCCTTAATATGCTAGGTAACCAGGTTATAAAGGGCTTTGTCAAGGTCGGGATACTTGAATTCGTAGCCGTAATCTATGATCTTATCTGCTGACACCCTGCTCCCCTCCAGCAGCGCGGAAGCTTTTTTACCAAAAATTATTTTCCAGGGTAATGCCGGAGTTGGAGGCATCAGTATCTTTAGTTTTTTTACTGCAGCCAATGTTTTAACAAAATCCTTATAATTCACATTTTCCGGTGCTACGGCATTATAGATACCATCCATGTTACTGTCATTAAGAATTTTAAGATATATACTGCAAAGGTCATTGATGTGTATCCACGGAAGGTAATGTTTACCGCTGCCGAACAGGGGTAAAAATCGTATTCTGAAAAATGGAAGTACCCTGCCAAGCATTCCACCTTTTTTTGAAAGCACAATACCCGTCCTTACTATAGTTGTACGGTAGCCACCCGACCGGAAAAGTCCTGCTGCTTCTTCCCACTTAACACATACCATGGCAGCAAAATCAGCTGCAGGAGGGTCTTTCTCCCCGAATATATTTTCTGAGGTAACAGCACCATAATATCCTGTCGCCGAGGCACTGGTAAATGATTTTAAGCCCGGATTCCTTTTTTCAATGGTATCAAAAAGAAGCCTTGCAGAAAGAGTGCGGCTATCAATAATTTTTTTCTTCCTGGATTTTGTCCATAGTCCCTTGCCTATATTCTCACCGGCCAGATGAATAATATGGTCGACACCTTCAACAGCACCCTCTTCTATCATACCCGCACCAATATCCCATTTAAATGATGCTGTGTTTTTCAAAACAGCCTTAGCTCTGGAAAGTACCCTTACATTATAACCCGTATCATGAAGAAGAGGAATTAGAAAACTGCCTACAAGTCCGGTCCCCCCTGTGATAAGAACGATTGGCTGTTGCTTTTTATCCATTTAAATGTTACTTTTCCTGGAGAGCGATTATTTAATAACAAGATCAATAGTCAATATTACAAGTATTATTAACAACCAAAGTTAAAAATATTATAATTAAAGAGTCAGACGGTGTGAGATTGCTCGTAATTTTGGTACTAAGATCAAATATTTTAATTTTACGGGCTGTTGAATGCTAGGGGATATTAATAAATCATTTGAAATCATGGCTAATAAAAAAGTACACAAAGAAGTTATCGCCATTCTTACAGGCGGAGGGGACGTACCGGGATTGAATCCTGCTATCAGGGCAGTTACCATAAGGGCAAACCGTGAGGGATACCAGGTTATAGGACTCAGGAGAGGATGGGGTGGCATTATTGAACTAATAAGAGACAAAAAAGCTGATAACAGTAGTTGTTACCAGGTACTTACTGATGATATTGTTAACAAGGCAGGACGAACCGGCGGAACCTTTCTCCATACATCAAGAACCAGGCCCAGCCATGTTGCAAAATCTGATTTACCGGATCACTTAAAAGAGATATATTGTGAAGAAGTGAATGATCTGACACCGGAGGTGATCAAGAACCTGGAATGGCTGGGTGTTGATTATCTTATTCCCATCGGTGGTGATGATACCCTGAGTTATGGCGTTCACCTCTATAAGCAGGGAGTGAAGGTGGTGGCCATTCCGAAAACTATGGATAATGATGTTCCGGGCACTGATTACTGTATTGGATTCAGTACCTGTGTCACACGTACCATTCAGATGACAAACAGCCTCCGGACATCGGCAGGTTCACATGAAAGACTTATGGTTCTTGAAGTATTCGGACGTTATGCCGGTTTTACGGCCATGCTGCCAACCATGGCCGGAGCAGCCAACCGTTGTGTTATACCCGAATATAAATTTAACCTGGATCATATGGCTCAACTAATGGTTGAGGACAGGAATGTCAATCCCAGCAAATATGCAGTCTTACTTATCAGTGAAGGTGCAATGTTCGAAGGTGGTGAGATGATCTTTTCGAACAGTGAAAAAGATGCATACGGGCATTCAAAACTTGGTGGTATTGGAGATATTGTATCCAATGAACTGAAAAACATGTCAGCAAAGTATAACAAGGGCAAGACAATAAATGTAATAAATCAGAAGCTTGGATATATGGTAAGGGGAGGTGATCCTGATGCTCTTGATTCAATAGTACCGATGGCATACGGGAATCTGGCTCTTGACCTGATACTGAAAGGCATTCATGGCAGGCTGGTGGTACTAAAGAACGGCAGGTATGATAATGTACCTATAGATGTGGTTGTGGCAACGAAAAAGCTTGTCAATGTCAGGGATTACTATAATACGGAACGCCTAAGGCCATACTACCACAGTTTCGAGATGAAACCCATCTTCCTGATGGCATCGGAAAGCTGATTCCACCAAAACAGGGTAGTCTTAAGATACAGGAATCCAACGTGGAATACTGGAGTAATCCATTATTCCATTAATCCTTGCTTCTTTTTTTGTATTTTGCAGGTAAAATAAACCTGAGTTATGAAAAATATTATCCTATTTCTGGTAGCTGTTTTTTTTGCAGCCTTAATTACATCGTGTGGCAATAACGGTAATGAACAGAGGAACGACTTAGCTGATTTTAACGATTCCCTGATTATTAATGCCGAAAATATTATGGGTCTGCATTTCGATACAGCCGAACACAATCAAATGCAAAGATCACTGAAGAGGCATCTTGCACGTTATGATCAGATGAGGCGGTACAAGCTTGATAACAGTGTTGCCCCATCGCTTATTTTTAAGCCCTTCGTTAATCCTGATGAGCAGCCTGCACAGGAATATGCCAATCCTGTTCCCGTGAGAGATGTCAGTCTCCCGGGCAGTGATGATGAGATTGCATTTCTTACAGTGGAAGAATTATCACAGCTGATAAGAAATGGCGATTTAAGTTCGCTTGAGCTTACCAGGATTTACCTCGACAGGTTAAAGAAATATGGTGATTCATTATATTGCGTGGTCACCCTTACTGAAAACCTTGCACTTGAGCAGGCTGAGAGAGCTGACAGGGAAATAGCGGAAGGAAATTACAGAGGGCCCCTTCATGGGATACCATATGGTGTAAAAGATCTGCTGGCTGTTGAAGGTTATAAGACAACCTGGGGAGCCAGGCCATATGAGAACCAGGTTATTGATAAAACCGCAACAGTTGTCAAGAAGCTGGAGGAGGAAGGAGCAGTACTGATTGCCAAGCTCTCAATGGGAGCCCTTGCAATGGGTGATGTTTGGTTCGGAGGCACCTCACGCAATCCGTGGAACCCTGAACAGGGATCAAGCGGTTCATCTGCCGGCCCTGCATCTGCCACAGCAGCCGGACTGGTAGCATTCAGCATAGGTACCGAAACACTTGGCTCTATAGTATCTCCCTCAACCCGCTGCGGTGTGACAGGCCTGAGACCAACATTCGGTAGAGTGAGCCGTGCAGGTGCAATGGCACTGAGCTGGAGCATGGACAAGATAGGACCAATATGCAGAACGGCTGATGACTGTGCCCTTGTTTTTGATGTTATTAGGGGAAGCGACGGAATTGATCCAACAGTTGTAGATAGAGCATTTAACTATAATTTTAATGCTGATATTAAGGACCTTAAAATAGCCTACCTGAAGAACGAGTTCAGAGGAGATTATGAAAATCAGCCCAATGACATGGAGGTGCTGACAGTGTTCAAAAGGATGGGGGTAGATCTTATACCTATAGAAATGAAATTTGAAAATATACCTGTTAACAGTCTGCGAGTTATCCTTGATGCAGAAGCAGCAGCAGCTTTTGATGAGTTGACACGTAGCGGTCTGGATTCAATACTTACGGCACAGGATGATTGGAGCTGGCCAAATATTTTCAGAGCGGCACGTTTCATCCCGGCAGTGGAATATATACAGGCTAACAGGCACAGGACACTTCTTATGGAACAGATGGAGAAACTTATGCAGGATTATGATGTGGTTATAAGTCCGAGTTTCAGGGGTGACCAGTTGCTTGTGACCAACCTTACAGGACATCCCTGCGTAGTAGTGCCAAATGGCTTTAATGATGAAAACAGCCCCACCAGCATATGCTTTATTGGAAACCTGTATGATGAAGCAAGTATTTTGCTGGCAGCCAGTAAGTACCAGGAAGCTACAGAATTTGATGATATGCACCCACCGCTTTTTATGACTATGACTAAGTAAAAGATTGACTGAGGTGCCAGGCACTAGTTAAAAGGGAAACAGAATGGAATCAGGACTGGTTATCAAATCAACCGGCAACAGGTATAAGATCTCCAATGAAAAGGGAGAGATTATAGAGTGCGTCATAAAGGGGAAATTTCGTGTCTTAGGTATCAGAACAACCAGCCCGGTCACAGTAGGAGACCATGTGTCGTATGAATTATCAGGAGAAGGTGCCACAGGAGTAATAACGGGTATCGACGAGAGGGAAAATTATATTATACGTAAGGCATCCAAGCTATCAAGTGAATCACAAATTATTGCTGCCAATATTGACCAGATGATATTGCTGGCAACAATAATAGAACCCAAAACACATCCTGAATTTATCGACAGGATTCTGGTTACTGCAGAAGCATACCGGGTGCCGGTAAGGATCATATTCAATAAAACGGACATATACTCTGATGAACAGAAGAAAAAATGTAATTACCTGGTATCAGTGTACGATAAAATTGGCTATGACTCTTTCAGTGTTTCATTATTCAGTGGGGATGACATAGGTATGATTTCAGGATGGCTGAAAAACAGGGTAACTCTGTTGACAGGTAATTCAGGTGTGGGAAAATCATCGCTTATTAATAAGATAGAACCCTCATGCAATATCAAAGTTGAGGATATATCTGATTATCACAAAATGGGAAAACATACAACTACCTTTGCTGAAATGTACGCTTTAAGTATAGGAGGTTATATCATTGATACACCGGGAATAAAAGGCTTTGGAATAATAGATATGGATAAACAAGAGATTTACCATTTCTTCCCGGAGATATTCAGGGCTTCAGACAAATGCAGGTATTATAATTGCCTTCATATTAACGAACCCGGTTGTGAGGTAAAAAAACAGATTGAAAAAGGTCAGATTGAAGAATTCAGGTATAGAAGCTACCTGAAAATTTTCGAGGATAATAATTCAAAGTACCGATAAATTCTTTCTTATTTTTAAAATACCCTATCTTTATCAAATTATATCATCTACAGTGTTCATATGAAGCGTCTGACAATACTTACTGTTGTTGTATTACTGGCTGTACTTCTGATAAACTTTATGTATTATAATAGACTGTATAATAAGCAGATAGACTATGTAAAAAATTTGCTCGGACAGCAGATAGCAATAATTGGTTCAGAAGTGCAAAATACCAATATTGATTTCGAGAGTGATCTGAACAATATAATAAGGGAGGAAAAACTATCGGATTTATTTAATGAGGAAATGCCCAGGGTCCAGGAATTGGTAATTGAAAAATTGAAATTTTATTACGGTAAATATGACAATTTTGTTGAGACAATAGAATATAACGGGACGGAAGCACGGGTTTTTATTTTATATAAGGACCTTGAAACGGATGCCTGGATAGCTAATACCTACCTTGCCCAGGACCAGAAGGAACTGCATGACAATGACCAGCTTGAACAAAACAGGAATAAGTGGGACCTCATTAAACCCATACATGACAGTGATGGTAATTTAGTCGGTAACATTATAATTACTGTTGATTATATTAAATATTTCAGCAATCTGTTCAGTAAATACAAGATTGAGGAGCAACAGTGGCAGTGGCTTATCGATGAAGAGGGGCATGTGGTATACTCTAATTATTATGATGATTACAATTACAATAGTGCTAATATAGATGCTATTGAGATCAGCGGCCTGAAACGAATTAATGATGATATTGGGGAGGGAATAAACAGCAATATAGAGCATTCCGTATCAATATCTGGTGATAATATAAGGGCAGTCTCATCATATTATTCAGTTGATCTGCTCAGGCGCAATTTTGGGATGGTTTTTTCTGCCCCCGGTGATTTCTATCAGATCTACATAATCAGGAATTCATTGCTGATAGTATCGCTCACCATTGTTTTAATGATATTTCTGATAATCTTGTATCGCAGGTTTATAGGAAGCCAGATCTATAGTGCAGAGAGATTGCGGGAGTCAGAACAGTCTTTTGTCAGGCTGATTGAATCGATGCCTGTAGGCATTGTGGTAGTAAATAAAAACAATGAGGTACGTAAAGCCAACGATAGTGCTGCTACAATGTTTGACTACAGGGATTGCAATGAGATGGAAGGTAAGCTAATGCCTGAAACGGAGCATTCCGGAAAAGGAGTGTTTTTTGCCGAGACCCTTGGACCGGGCTATGAACCCAACCAGTTTATGATAATAAACAAACAGGGTGTTGATAACGTACTGTACAGGAAAGAAATTCCCGTAGCTTTCAAGGGAGAAGAAGTAAGCATGATGGTATTGATGGATGTAACAATGATGGAGATGGCGCATAAGCAGGGAGTAAAATCAAGGGAGATGAAATCCGAATTTATTTCAAAGATAAGCCATGAGATAAGAACACCCCTGAATGGTATAATCGGTATGACTGATATCCTGGCAAAGAAAGACAATGATCCAGAAACACAGAAAGTAATTAACCTTGTAAAAAACTCATCTGACCAGCTGATGGAAATTGTCAATGACCTCCTTGATTTTTCTAAAATTGAAGAAGGTAGCATGATGCTTGACGAAGTACCATTTAATTTAAAGAGGGAGATTGAATACTGTTTTAACATTGCCGGAGCCCCGACAAGGGGAAATATAAACTTAAAATGGGAGATGGAAGGTGATGTGCCTGAAAAAGTCATAGGAGACCCATTCAGGTTTCGTCAGATAATTACACAACTGCTTAACACTTCGCTTGAGCATACTGATAGGGGAGAAATAAGTCTGAAAGTGAGTATTGAAGATGCCGGTGATGGGGAAGTATTAGTGAACTTTGATCTAAAGGACACCGGCAGGGATTATAAAAGCACCATGCTAAAGAAGATGTTTGGTGAATATGTAAAGTCCGAAACAAGGAGCCTGAAAAACTATGGAAGCAAAGGTCTTGGTGGACAGATAACCAGGCAACTCATTGAAATGATGGGTGGTCAGTTGAAGCCATCCACCCCTTCAGGCTTATCGGACGACCCGGAAAATCCCGGAGCCAGGTTTGAATTCAGTATTAAATTACACTCTGATATAAGGACAGATAAGGATTTTGGTGCTGATGAGGTAAAAAAATATACGGATATTAAGACACTTGTTGTAAGCGGCCTGAGGGAAAGGGATGAAAATCTTCTCAATGCCCTGCATAAGTATGGCCTCGCCACCTATGTAACCAGTTGGCAGAAACAAACGGTAAATCTTATTAAGTCAAACCTGGAACATGTTGACGGGAGGTACAAAGTGATTATTATACTGGATACACCCGACTTTGACGGTTTCGATGTGGCAAAAACATTATGGGAGAACGAGCTGCATAAAGGATTTTTAATAATAATGATCAGTTCAAACGATAAGAGAGGGAATTATGTAAGATCAATTAAATATGGCATTGATGAATATCTTGTTAAGCCATACAATATAAACGAATTGATCAATATCGTCAGTGATCGCTTCCCTAAGCTTGAATCTGAGGTTGAGAAGGATCTTCCTGATAAGGTTAAGAAAAATCTTAATGTGCTGGTGGTGGAAGATAATCTGATAAGCCAGAAAGTGGCTGTTACCATTCTGAAAAACCTTGGTATCGAAACAGATATTGCAGTTGATGGCAAAGAAGGAGTGGAGAAAGCCTCGAACAGGAAGTATGATATTATTTTCATGGATCTTGTTATGCCTGAAATGGATGGATATAATGCTTCAAAAAAGATACTCCAACAATCCCCTGATACGATTATAATTGCGCTCACTGCCGACAGCACTGCAGAATCAGCCCAGAAAGCTGAAATAGCAGGTATACAGCAGTTTATTACCAAACCTGTAAAACAGGATGATGTAAAGGCTATATTAGTTAAATATTTTTCCGGGTAATTTGAGTTTTAATCCTGTAAGAACCGGCGCCAGAGAATTTCTTGAATTATCAGGGATATTTCCCCTTGTTGATGTCAGAACACCTTCTGAGTTTATTAAGGGCCATATACCCGATGCATTCAATATACCTCTTTTCAGTGATGATGAAAGGGCTGTGGTTGGGACTGTATACAAGCAG
>CAZSJH010000003.1:14127-46963 GCA_964607105.1 uncultured Rikenellaceae bacterium
CCTCGATATAGTGGGTCCCAAAATGTCTGAGCTCTTAAAACAGGGTTTGAAAATATCGGGTAAGAATAAGAAGCTCCTGCTTTACTGCTGGAGAGGAGGAAGCCGGTCTGAAAGCGTGGCATGGTTATTTTCAAATGCAGGAATTGACTGTACTTTGCTGGAGGGTGGATACAAGGCTTACAGGAATTATATTCTTACAGAACTGGGGAAAAAGAGGAAAATGATAATCCTGGGTGGATTGACAGGTAGCGGTAAGACAGCTATATTGTCAGAATTGTCACGAATGGGTGAAAAAATTATTGACCTTGAAGAACTGGCCTGTCATAAGGGGTCGGCTTTTGGAGCACTAGGGCAGGCAGAGCAACCAGGCTCCGAACATTTCGCCAATCTTCTTTTTCAGACATTAAGGGATATTGACCCGCGGAAGCATGTCTTTGTAGAGGATGAAAGCCATAATATAGGATCGGTGAACATACCTCATAATTTCTTCGACATAATGAAGCAATCCAGGGTTATTGCACTGATGCCGGATATTAAGACCCGTCTTCCAAGGCTGAGGGAAGAATATGGGGCATTCGGCGCCGATCAGCTTATTGATTCAATAAATAAAATATCCAGGAAGTTAGGCGGTGACAATACATCGAGAGCTATCAACGCAATAAGGGAAAATGATCTTGATAAGGCAATTGAAATAGTATTAAAGTATTATGACAGGACCTACCGCTACGGTTTGTCTCAAAGACCTGAAGGGCAGGTCGTATTTATTGAATCACCTTCAGATGATCCTTTCGAAAATGCCTTGATTGTGAAAAAGCTGGCTGACAGGATTAATAGTTGAACTATTGCCGTTTGAGGTCAGTGGCATAAACCCATTTATATATTTTATCTGAACGGCGAAGAAATTTGTCAATGGGTACTGAACATGTTTCGCCTTTTAACGCTTTATTTGCGGACTTATCCTCAACCCTTATTTCATTAACTGTATATTCTATCACGCCTGTGGTAGGACCAATAATAAGTATTTCATCACCTTTTACCAGACTACCCGTTTCAAGCTTAATTTCTGCTACCTTCATCCTGGTAAAATAATTATTTACCTTACCAAGGTATATCTTTCTCATTGTTGCACTTGAGCCGTAGTTATGGCTCCACTCACCGAGTTTTTGCCCCAGGTAATATCCATCCCAGAAACCCCTGTTGAATACTGTTTCCAGCCTGGCCCTGAGCCTGTCAATCAGCCCGGTGTCGTAAGTGCCGTTAATAACAGCATCAACAGCTGCGTTATATGCTTCAGATACTGTTTTCACGTATTCAGGCGACCGTGCTCTCCCTTCTATTTTCAGAACACGAACCCCGGCATCAAGGAGCTTATTGACAAAACCAATGGTGCAAAGATCTTTGGGAGACATGATGTATTCGTTATCTATATCCAGCTCATAGCCTGTTTCCTTCTCCTTTACATTATATCCTTTACGGCATGTCTGGTAACAATTGCCCCTGTTGGCAGATTTATTATTTTCATGCAGACTAAGATAACACTTGCCTGAGATAGCCATACACAATGCACCGTGAGCGAACATTTCTATCCTGACCGGTCTGCCTGAAGGCCCCCGGATATTTTCTTCAAGTATATGATCATATATTTTTCTTACCTGTGACAGCTTAAGTTCTCTGGCCAGTACTATGGTGTCAGCCCATTGAGAATAAAATTTCAGAGCATGAAAATTACTTATATTCACCTGGGTAGAGAGGTGCACCTCAAGTCCTGCTTCCCTTGCGAGCTGTATAGCTGCCAGGTCAGATGCTATTATTGCTGATATACCATTTTCTGCCGCTGTATTGATTATTTTTTTCAGCTGCTCTATCTCCTCATCATAAATAACAACATTAAGAGTAAGGTAGCTATTAAGGTTGTTATCATTGCATATCCCAACTATTTCGGGCAGGTCCTTTTCGGTGAAGTTATGTGTTGAGCGTGCCCTCATGTTAAGCTGTTCAACACCAAAATATACAGAGTCAGCCTTTCCCTGAATGGCTGCCATAAGTGATTCACGTGACCCGGCAGGGGCCATAATCTCTATGTCGTTCCTTTTGATGTTCATAATTCAGGGGAACAAAGATAATTATAATTTGGTCTTGAGAATAATGCGTATTACTGTACCTTTTAAGGTGTCTGATGATTTGACAAAGATTTTCCCCTTATGGTATATCTCTATTATTCTCTGGGAAAGTGATAATCCCAGCCCCCATCCTCTTTCCTTGGTTGTATATCCGGGTTTGAATATATTTTTCTGGGCTCCTTTGGGTATGCCCTTGCCTGTATCGGCAATATCGATTATTAACTGCTCGTTATTGGATGTCAGCTTTATTTTTATGCTGCCTTCCCCGTTCATAGCATCAATGGCATTTTTGCATACATTTTCTATCACCCATTCAAACAGGGGGGCATTAAGAGCTATGTTTTTATCTTCCGGCAGATCATGATCTATGCTGAATTTTACCCTTGAACTGGATCTCATTTTGAGATACTTAAGGCTGCTATTTATTATTGTCAGTATATTTTCATTTTTCAGTTCCGGGACAGAACCTATTTTTGAGAACCTCTCGGTAATCTTTTCAAGGCGCTCCACATCCCTGTTCAGCTCTTCAGATATATTGGTGTCGGGGTACCTGCTACTGATTAGTTCCGACAGAGCAGAGAGGGATGATGTAGGTGTTCCCAACTGGTGAGCCGTTTCTTTTGACATCCCCACCCAAACCCTGTTCTGCTCGGCTTTGCGTGACATACTGAAAGCAATATAAGCGATCAGTATAAACATTATGATAACGGCAAGCTGGACATAGGGATAATAGGTTAGCCTGGTAAGGATAATACTGTCTTTGTAATATATGAAATTCCTTGAACCCTCTCCAAAATCAATAATGATCGGATCACTTTTTTCCCTGAGCCTGATAAGTTGTCCCGGGAGGTACCCGGGATCTTTCATTTTCAGAGTGTCGAAATTATGATAACCTATTATATTATCATTTTCATCTGCCAGGATAACGGGTATAGTTGTGTTATTTTCAATTATGGAAAACAGGAAACCAATATCTTCTTCATCTTCATTGCTGTCAATAAGCCTGCGCCATGTACGGGCCAGCAGTTCAGCTTTTTTCCTTTCTTCATTTTTGAGGTCGTCAACCAGGTTATGTGTATATAACAGGGAACCCACCCCGATAATAACAGCGAATATCAGCAGTAAAAATTTCCAGATTGTTTTTCTCCTGTATATATCCAAACCTGCCGGTTTATTTATTTAAATCCTTTCTTTTGAATAACCTTAATAAAGGTAGTTTTTTTTCAGTTGTGTCGCTTACCTCGGTTTTGATCGAATCCGTTTCTTCCCATACTATCCTGAATCTACGGGTTTCTTTGGCCTGGATTTCTGGTATTGTGTCACCCGTATACCATCCGTATTCCTCTTTCAGGATGGATCTTATAGTCTGTTTTTCCCTTTGCAGATCTTCCTTTAAGCCTGTTCGCAGGGCATAGGTGTCATGAGTAACCCTTGAACCGTTTTTATCACCGCTGAGCCTTAGGTACAATGATGTACGGCCAAGTCTGTCATCTTCTATAACCCCGAATTCACTCACCTTTTCATTCTTCTTTTTACTCAGTAATTCAGATAGCAACACTTTGAGATGATATTCATAATTACCATCAAAAGCATGATTCCCTTCAAGTGAAATATTAAATGCTGATGAGCTGATATCCATTCTGGGAATGGTAACCATTTCATTATTTATGATCAATTCGTTTTCAAGCTTTGAAAACTCTATTTCAGCCAGTTCTTCTATTTCAATAAATCTTGATAATTTATATGCAGGTTCAAAATTTACGAGCTTGCCATCCCGTATTTGATATTCGCCATTGAGCACAAGGTCTTTCATATTTATTTTGAATTGCCGGTCAGTAACCGCAGAAGCGCTTATATTACCGGTAATACTCCCATCAAGATTTTCTGACTTTATATAAGACTGACGGAAATTATTAAAGGCAGAAAATGTTTCACTTATGTCTATATTTTCAATGTCAAACCAGCCTCTCATTGCATAACCTTTTTCCTGGAGGTCTGCAATTGCTGCATTTCCAGACAATGTTCCATTCAGCGTATTCATGCTGAATGATGTAATATCCATTAATCCCGGCACGTATGACAGGTTGCCGTCGAAGAGTGAAGCCCTGAAATTAGATATTATAATACTGTCGCATAATATGTTAAGATTGATATTTAACCTGGTAGCACGGGAGTTTTCCTTGTTTGCTCCGTCTTTAAACTTATCCCTGAATGAACTAATGTCAATCCTGTCAGACCACAGACCTGCCGTTACCTTAAGTGTCTGATCTTTTTTCAGCAGCCAACTGTTAAAATCTGTGATCATGCCGTTAAGGGCTATATTCTGCTTGTTATAGCTCATACTCAGGTCATCAATCCAGATATTATCGGCAAGCATAATATTACCGCGGATATTTTTTATCTCCCCCTCTAATCCCGGCAGTTCAAGGTTTACTGAATTGAGGCTCATATTTATAGAACGATGCAATTCGAATATATTAAAATTGTTATCACCGGTTTTCCTGGCTAGAGGGCCAAACAGCCTTGCATTAAGCCTTACTGTTCCTGCAGAGGAATTCAGTTCTCCCGCATTGAACAATCCGGCTATCCGCTCAGAGGGGAACAAGCCCTTTATTATTACATCAATGAATGGCTTGGTGAGATTTTTGATCAGAAATGAACCCGAGAACACGGTACCGTCAAGCCGTGCATTGAACCTCTCAGCATAAATTTCAAAATTTTTATCTTCCTTTCCCAATCCCATAGTGAGTATTGCAGAAGTAGTAATATTGTCGATATAGATTTCTGTGGAAGGAATATTTACTTCGCCTTTGTCGAGATCAATGTTTGCCTTCATGAAAAGAGGTGTACTTTTATTATAACTGCCATTAATATTAAGTGAAGCTGACAGCAATCCATCGATATCATATTTACGGCTATTATTATTGCTCCCTGGCATCAATATCTCCAACACCCTGTTAATATTTGCATTATTGACCTGCAATTCAAGGGATAGTTTACCCGAAGATTTCCCGATGATACAATCTCCTTCCACCGGGATACCATCTATATCTATCTCCGTGTGCCCTATATTTATGCTGTCTTCAGAAATCATCAAAGAGGTATTAAATTTTACAGGGTATGGTCCGTTTAACTGATATTTTTGAGCTGATTTCAGAAGTGATAGTGAGGTATTGCTTTTTGATTTTACCTGTGTATATCCTTCTTGCATTACCAGTTTATTGGATGAGTTATTAATTACGCAATCAATAATAAAACCTGTTAAGGATACACGGTAAGTAAAGCTTGAATTGCTAATATTTACATTATTGATATTCAAATTCATTACAGAGGTATCTGACCCGGTTTTTCTTACCCATATATCAGTATTCATCTTACCGGATAATCCTTTACAGATATTGATTGCACCCCTGTCAATATCAATGCGATCAACGGTATAATTCTTTTTGATCAGGGGTGCGATTTTCAGGGTAAGGATCAATTTGCCAGCGTAAAGTAGGGTGTCAGGATAATCACTTACTGTTTCCTGGTCTTGTAAGGGAGGTGATTTAATAAGAAAATTTTCAAGCTCGATTGATGCACGAGGGAATCTTTTTAATAATGAGAAGTTCAGTTTTTCGCTAACGACAGGCGCAGAAAGGTTTTTATTCAGTTCCCTTATAAAAATACCAGAAATCTTTGTTTCAAAGATTAATGAAACAATATAAAGTATTAATACTAAGGATATACCTACAGCTAAGATATATTTAAATATTTTCCTTGCCAGGTTCATTAATCTACCGTCTTATTTTTCCAACAGGAAACTAAGCTTATCTTTTTCTGAATATTCTTGCGGTTCAATACCTTTCCTGAACAATCTCATTTTTCTGGGTCCTATGAGTTGCAGGGTTTCATCTTCAAGCCGGAGCATAGTACCTTCTCTCAGTCCGGCAACATAAATACCGGGATTCACGACAAGAAACTCTTCTATTCTTTGCTGGCGGGTTTCTCCTGCATGTCCGTCCGGGTTGGCATCGAGATAATGAGGATTAATCTGGAACGGGATAAGGTTGAAAGCACTAAACGTGGCAGGTTCAAGAATCGGCATATCATTGGTCGTTCGTATTGACGGACATGCCATATTCGATCCTGCACTCCAGCCTATATAAGGAGTTCCGGACAGTACCTTTTCCCTGACCGCTTCAATGAGACCGTTATCGATAATCATCTTCAGGAGCTGGAAGGTATTACCACCGCCCACAACTATCGCCTTTGCTTCCTCTACTGCCCTGACAGGATCCGGGAAATTGTGTATCGATTCAACATCATGGCCTACTTCCCTGAACCTGTTCCGCACTTTCTTTTCATAATCGCTGAATGAAAAAGTTACCGCGGCATAAGGTATAAATAAAGCCTTGAGGGATTCTGTTCCCAGAAAACTGCGAATCTCTTCTTTTGGATAATCCAGGTATTCTTCACCTGCATTTGTTGAATTGCTTATCAATAGTAACCTCATCATTAATTGGGTTTATTAATTAATATTCTTAATCAACTTGTTTTTTGGTTCGGGTATTACTTTAAATAAATAATGCTTATTAGTTAATATATTGAATATTAGAACATCTCCTGATAACACTTTTCCTGTGCGAAGGATTATTTTTATCACTTCATTAGCCATATAGGTGCCGGTTATACCAGGTAACACATTTATCATGCCAGTTTCAGATGGTTGAGGGTTACTGTACTCTTTTCTTATGTCAGGGTTATAGCACCTGTAAGTTGGTCCGTTATTATAATTAAAAACTGAAACCTGTCCTTCAAACTGGTAAATAGCACCATGAACCATCGGTTTGCCTGCGAGTACGCATGCATCATTTATTATGTACCTGCTTTCATAATTATCGGTTGCATCAACTATAATATCATAGTCTTTGACAATTTTAAGAGCATTCTCTTTACTGAATTTTATATTCAGTATATGGACATTGACATAATTATTTAAAAGATTAAGTCTTTCTTTGGATATGATTGTTTTAAGTTTGCCTATATCGTCGGCCCGGTAAAGTATCTGACGTGGCAGGTTGGTTTCATTCACAATGTCAAAATCCACCAATCCCAGCCTGCCTGTTCCTGCAGCTGTAAGGTACTGAAGCACGGGGCAGCCCAGGCCACCTGCACCTATAATGAGAACAGAAGAATTTTTAAGTTTTAACTGGCCTTCCTCTCCTATACCAGGAAGTCTGATATGCATAAGGTAACGGCTTTTTTCGCTATCTGAAAGCCGGCTAGAGCTTGCCATGATTGTCAGTCTTTGTACAGAAGACAAAGATATAACAATTCGATGAAAGGTACAGGTCTGCTGGAATACCGGATGAAGTTGTTAATTTCCGGGGACTTAATTAAACTGAAAGAGGCTGCCTGTTAAAAGCAAGCCCCTTTCAAGTATTGAGGTGTAAATCAGTTTACTATTCAAGTGCTGTATTTATTTAAGCTTCTTTAGATTTGCAGATCAGTCATTAAATGTAAATGCTATGCCTATCTGTATCGGGTAGATATCCGGTCCTTTATCTTCTATAAACATACCGTTCATATAATATGTCGCATATATCTGGAATGACTCATAACCTAACCTCAGCGTTGGACCGTACCTTAGCACTGAGAGACTGAAATCGTCATGTTCCTTGACTTTTTCCTTGCCACCGTCAAAATATACCATTTTGTTATGTGAGCCAATCTTTACTCCCCCGATGACACCTGCTGCAATATTAAGTGTCCTGCGTGATTTAACGGGAATCTGTGCTTCGAGCATGAGCGGCATGGTCAGGTAGATTGTTGAGAGTTTTGACTTTTCAAAATTAATCCCATCTTCAGGATAATAAGGGATGATTACACCCTCATCATCCTTGGTAATATTGTTATTGCCTTCAAATTTATAATCATTGAATTCAAATCCCAGCCCGGTAGCAATTCCAAAATGTCTTGAAAAGCCTAAGCCCAGCTGAACGAAATTAATATTGATATTGAAAGATTTTCCTGTATTGAGATCCATATAGCTTAATTCAGAAGGAAGGCTCATTGAATTGTCGGCGCTCAGGTAATTATTTATTCCCATCTCAAAGGCAGCCCAGTGAGGGGAAAATCTTCTCCTGTTTCTCCTGCGCATTTCAGCGGTATCTTCCTCCTCATCGAAAAATTCTTCTTCTTCATATTTTTTCCAGTCCACTTTCGTTCCTTCAGATGTTTCAATTATTTCCAGGCCGTGCAATCCAAACCTGATTTTTACATTTTCATCACCAGATTGCACTTCGAACCAATTGTCTCCTATTGTAACATTAGTATTATTATCGTCTTCGGTAACTTTCAGGACTTCATTTTCTCTCAGTTTGATTATTGTTGTATCCTGTGTTGAAGCCCCTAAAGTATTCGCCAGGATAAGTGCCAGAGTGACTAAAAAAGCAATTCTTTTCATGATGAGTTCTTTTATAAATTATTATGATTTTTCCGCTATGACGTAAGGGGGAGAGTAAAAGTTACAGGCCGGGGTTATTTTTACGGGATTTATGGTCAAATTTTATCAGTTCGCTTGTAAAACTTATATCTTTCAGTTTACCGTCTTCTGTTTTCCCTGTCTGAAGCTCCATATTCCATCCAAGCAGGCTATTAACTCCCTTTATTCCTGCATCAGCTATCTCCCATGCCTTAAGTTGTTCAATGCCGGGATCTTCTTCTTCAAGTATCTTTTTTCTGAACTGGTAGGCCAGGAATTCTCTTACCGACATATCAGAAGTATCATCAGTTGCGAAAAGTAAGGGGACATTATAAGGCTTTATTTCTGCAAGCAGGTAATGTGCCTGCCTGTCATCAAGTTTTATTTCCTCACACATTGCGAGATGGATTATGGGCTCCCGGAATTCCTTATCTAATATGATGCTTTCGTCCTCTATAATCTCAGGGGTACTGACAGATTCGGCAACCAGCACTTCTGTTTTAGCAGGTATATAGCGGGGCATTTCATCTGTAAGGTCAAGTAATGGAGGTCTTTCCTGTATTTCCTGTTCGGCTTCGCTTTCGGAAATTGTTGCTATCGCTGATCCGTCATCAATGCCAGGTGGGGACTGTCTGTTAAATATAAAGAAGAGGCCAGTAATAATAGCAATTGAGGCGGCCATTGAGAGTGAAGTGAACAGGATACCCATGGTTTTCCTTCTTCCGGGTATTTTAAGCAGCAGTGCTTTGTCAGGATACTCTGTATCATCGGGTTTCAGACGGATTTTTTCATATACTCTTATACTTTTACGGAAGCGGGGATCTGATTTTTTGAGTTCGGCAATATCCTGTTTTTGCTTTTCACTAAGGTCATTTTCGCAGAGGGCAATAGAAAAATGTTCGACCTGGTCATTTGTCAGCTGTTCAGGCGTACGCAGAAGTTCACTGTTATCGAACTGAGCCTTTTCATCAGGGCTTATAAAGAAGTCAGGGTAATCCTCAAATTCAGACCTTAGATCAGGATTGTCAGAGAGGAAATCCATGAGCACTTCAGTCTGAAAATCATCGAGCTGACCATCGTAATAGTCAGTGATCCAAATTTGATAATTTTGCCTGTTTATAATCATTTCACACCAATACTTCCATTTTACCTATCATTTTACGAAGAGCCATCCTTGCCCTGTAAATATTGATCTTTACCTGAGCCTCTGATTGTCCTGTTATCTCTCCTATTTCCCTGTAGCTGTATCCTTCATAGTCTCGAAGGAGGATTACTGATCGCCATGAGTCATTCAATTTGCTTAGACATTGATGAAGTATTTCATTCAGGTCACTGTAAGCCTTATCATGAATATCCTCGGGTGGCGAGTCAACGGCAACGAACTTCTTTTCCTTCCTCAGAACGTCTATCATTCCATTATTTGCCGTAGTAAACAGCCAGGCTTTTGCTTTACCGTACTCTATTTCTTCAACATTTATCCACAATTTTTCGTAGCAGTCCTGTACCACATCTCTTGATTTGTCCTGATCTCCCATACTTTTCAGAACGAACCTGTATATGCGGTCAGAGTATTCTTCTACTGCTTTGTTATACTGCTGTGGGGTCATAGTTTTTTATCGTTGCAATGACGGATAAAGTTAAGAAAAGTTACAATGATCTGATATAGTACGGATGACTTTGCTAATATCGGTTTCCGTAATTTTAAATACTTCGCATTTATGTTCCAGATTCCACTTTTTTATTACGTCATCAGCAAAGCTTTCACGAACGGTAATGACAAGCCTGGCCATTGCCACATCCAGCAGGGTGCTCAGGCAACCGGCCCATCCTTTGTTTTCAAGTTCCAGCCTGCCTATTTCATCCATTACCATTACTCCCTTGAACCGGCCCGGGAGCAGTGCTTCTTTACCTTTTTCCATGCCTTCGTCAAAGATGGAATACCTGCCAATTTTATCCAATTTTTTATCATTGGTAATCCTGAGGAATTTTTCTTTCTCCTTGCTTTTTATATCAAGTATATCATAGCCGCTTGTTTTTCCATTTTTTGTTATTCTCTCTGTAAGTATACCCCTCACTTCAATATCCTCTGCCATAAGATGTTCTGCCAGCTTGCCTGCAAATGTTGTTTTCCCTTCCCCCCTGGCACCGGTAATTATGAATACTTTCATATTTGTTCTGTTCTTTTGCTGTAATTCATTCAACCGATGACTTGCATGATGAACGACCCCTGACAGTGCAGGAACGGGGGTTTTAATAATCGTCTTAAGGCCGGGAATGCTGGCTATAAAAAGCGGCAGGCTTTCTGTTGCCAGTTCAAGTGCAATGGGTATATTCCTGAAAGAGGTACTGTTAAAGAAATTTCTGATTAAGGGATTGTACAGTTCAGTACCCAGGGCAGATACACCAATAATTATTACGGCTGCCCTGAAGTTCATCCGTAGTCCTTCCGTTAACCCTTCCCTGAGAATACCTTCTCCTTCACCGGCTTTCGTAAACACAAATGAAGTGAGCAGGGTAATCAGTATAAAGAATACCCAGAACTTTGGATTCATTAACTGGCGCATTGCACGCTTATATCTCGTGATCCAGATACTTATAGTTACGGGTATTAAAATAAGCCATATAATCCATGTGGAATAATTCAGAACAAGCATTGAGGCCAGGAAGAGTATAAGGTTAACAACAAGCCAGACAATCGAATAACGGGTTTTCTGATGAGGATCATTAAACCTGTTCTTAATTTTATCATTCTGGTTAAGGGTAATATTTACATCAGCTTCACTGGCAATCCGGCGGCCAAGCCTGAGGCCCGTTATTGCAGTAATAACACCCAGTAAGAAATCAGCAAACAATAATATTAACAGGGGCAGCCAGACCATATCAGCCTGTATGCCTGTTTGCTTTTGTGCCATATCTGCCAGTTCAGTATATACATCGATTATGCTTGTACCATAGAATACTATCAGGGTTAATACTCTCTGCACCAGGCTCCACGACATAGCGAGCACGGCTCCTGTAATATATCCGGCAGGGGTCCGTCCCAGTATCCTGACTGAAAACTCCATCAGTAGAGCCTCGCTTAATATGGCTATCATGGGGCCAAAAATTACTGCACTGGGGGATAATGTTTTCATAATTGCACATATCAACCCGGCCCGCCAGAAAAGACCTCTTTCATTCCATTTATAACTTATGGAGATTAGTAAAATGATACCTATGGCTGTAAGTATACTGCCACTGAAAGGGACCCTGAGATTATGAAGGAAACTGCCTATTACAATTTCGGATGCAGCCCACATGCTTCCGGCAACAGATGCTTTGATCCATCTTGCATCTAATTCAAAATTCTTCGCCTTTATACCAGCATCGGTCATCTGTAGCCTTTATTAATAATGAGGCCGCATTAATTTAAAAGCCAGGGTGCTTTAAAACTATCCGGGAAATTTTTAACAGATGGTGTTTCCGGACTGAAAAAAATATCAACATTTTCCACTTTACCATTATGAAGTTTATATAACAGGGAAGCATATGGTTCAAAACGGAGATTGATATCGTATTTATTTTTCCCGTAGTTTATCCTTACGGTCATTTCAATTGGTTCCCCTGAGAATGACTGGCCGTATTTGAGCGGGAATTTAATATTTCCTGATTTAGGATTGGCAAAGAATATATATAATCCTTCATCTGTTTCCCTGGCCCTGTAAGGAGGTATTTCCGCACCTTCAACAAGAGGTAGCCCAACTGGACGGAATGTGGAATGGAAATCAGTAAGATCCATAAGAGCTTTAATTTTTTCATTCCAGTCGGCATGTTTAAGCGTTCCGGGTTCAGACGGTTCCTGAATAAATGTCACGGGCAATCCCTGCTTTGCCAGTTCAGTTATCACGGTAAGTGATTCATAATCAAGGTAAGCAGCATCAACATAAAGATGCTTGAATGAGGCATCACCCACTTTAAGAATATTATCATCAATTACTGCCTTCTCAAGGAATTCCCTGTTGATCCATACCGGCTGATGACCTTTCAGCCCTTCGGGAAAATAAACATATCTCATCTCGTAATATCCCCATGCCCAGATAAACTGTTCAGTTAATGGCAGAATACCCTTTATCCAGGCATCTTCCGTTGGCAGGTAAACAGCCACATCAGTGTAGGGCTTACCTTTCTTCATAACTTCAGAGAGCTTTTTGAGGTAATTATTGAATACGGGTAATTCCGGTGCCAGCCTGCCACTGTCACCAATATGAACACTGGCGTAAAAATTAACCGAATCATAACCGGCGGGGTTATGTGCTTTACCATGCCACACAATGTGATTTATACCATTTGCATACAGGGCATCAGCCACCAATTTGAGGTCAGCTGTCTGTTCTTCCCTGATATAATTACGTGGCCATCCGTAAAGACATGTGAATGTCTCTGCACTCACTATGTTTTTACCACTCAGAATTGCTGCTGAAGACGGGATGGCATTATATTCGGGCTCATAAAGCATTGCTTCTCCCTCCGGGATATCCATTCGTGCATAGGCAGAAATAATATCGCATGGTGCACCAGAACACTGTCCTCGCGAATTGATATTGTAGTTATCCAGCACCCTGTCATAATTTTCATAAAAGGCTATAACTTTTTCAGATATCAGCTTCATATAGTCATACAGGTGATCCTCATGACCGGGCATGTAAAGTGAGTCCATAAATGGGGTAATATCATAAGCATAATGTTCAGCAAAATCTTCCTTTAATCCCTTGTACCATAAACCTTTTGTTTCCACTTCCCAGCTATCGATGAAATATGAACGAGGTAGATCGCTTTCAGGATGGGGAAATGAATCCAGCATCCTTTGGAAATATTTCATATAATTTTCAGGGACCAGGTGATCGACAACATAACCCGTTGCCGGATATTCCCAGGACCTGTTAATGCTTTGTCTGTCTTCTTTTCCGTACTGTTGTGAGGCTTGATCATAGTTAACATAAGAATCACCGAAAGGCCAGAGAGTACCCATGGTAAGGTCGCATGCAAGTCCTATACTGTCAGCATACATCATTGCATACTGAACTATTTCCTGCCATTCAGGGCCAAGCCATTGCTGCCGGGGTGTATACGACTGATCCAGTGATTTATTCATTGCATTAAGAGGGTAAACCCACGCCAGTTCAATGCCTCCGAATCCGTTTTCTTTAAGCCAGTTGAGATTATACCTTATATCTTCCTTTTTTATTTCTGAAGCAAACCACCAGTAACGTGCAAAGGGTTTGTTTGTAAGTTCCATGGAGGTTAAGTAGCCGGGGGAGGTGCTATCCACGTTATTTGATTGTGTACAGGAAACCACAATAACAATAAAAATTAAACTGATGAGGTTTTTCATGGGATATGATATAAAACAAAAATACAAATACCAATGTAGAGGCGCAAGGTCTTGCAACTCTACATAGGCGTTTTTATACAGGTTATTTAAATTGGAACCAGTCTATTTCGAACAGATCACCTTCGTCACCGTAGCACTGTATCCATAATGCGTGAACACCCGATATTTCTTCAATATTGAATTCAATTATCTGCCATTCATTTTGCCGGCTGCCTTCCTTAAGCTCGTATGTTTCCAGTCTCCTGCTCCATGGCTTGCCTGCTGAAAGGGTAATACTCCCTTCGGCTATAGCTTTAATTCGTATTTTAACTGAACATACCCCTGTTCCAAAATCAATGTATTTAAATATTGCGGAATCATCATTCCGGATGCTGCTTAAAATTTCGTTCGAAGGACCATCTGCTGTTATACGAACATTTCCATGAAGGAGGCATGCAGAAGAGGCATCTATTATTCTTCTTGCATCCAGGGGCATTCCTGGACCCTGTGAGGTCATTTCGACTTCAGGTATGGCACCATCCTCCATGAAAGTTATTTTTTCAATACAGGCCTTCCTCATCGTTTTACAGCCATGTGTGGAGCGATGGTAGAATACATACCACTGATCGTTAAATTCAGCTATTGAACCATGATTATTCCAGTTACCGGGATTACAACCGGCATTATCAATGATGACCCCCCTGTACTTGTATGGACCAAAAGGTTTTTCAGCCGTGGCATATCCAATGCACGTCGGTTTGTCTTCCCTGCTTATATCAGCATATACCAGGTAGTAAAAGCCATTTCTCTTTGCCATAAAGGCTCCCTCATGAAAGGAGTGTTCAGCTTCGGTAAGTATTCCTTCCTGCACGCTTTCCGGATCAATTTCCTGCATACCGGGTTTAAGCAGTGCCATCTTCAGGCTGAACTGCCCCCACAAGTAATAAGCGCTGCCATCATCATCGATAAAAACAGCCGGGTCAATCTGCTTATATTCATGAGTATTTATTGCTTTCCCGGAGGTAAAAGGGCCGGTGGGACTTTCCCCGATTGCTACCCCTTCGGCATTTTCCCTGTCAGGCTGACAGTAATACAGGTAGTATTTACCATCTTTTTTTACACAGTCGGGGGCATACAGCAGGCTGTTATTATAAGGAACGGCATCATCAACGCCGCCTGATGAAAATACATTTTCCCGGAGTTTCCAGTCAAGCATGTCATCAGTATAAAGAACATCATGTTTAAATGAACAGTAATAATCGCAGCTTTCATCTGTTGAACCATAGATATACAGTTTACCATCATCCCATACATGAGCTGAAGGATCAGCAATATACACACCGGGTGGGCTGATGGGGTTTTGTGCTGAAACAAACAGGCAAGCCTGCAGAATGATGATAAGCGTAAAAATGTATCTTTTCATAATTCAGAAATTAGCCCTGAGGGACAGAATGAAATTTCTGCCCGGGGATGAGATACCTGAGCTGTAAGTGCGGTAGCGCCGGTCGCTTAGGTTTTCTATTCCTGCTGACACTGCAAGCACATCCGTTAACTCGTAAATAGCTTTGATATTGAGAGTATACCATGAAGGGGAATAATTATTCCCGTAAGCATCTTTAGCGTAGATTTCATCCTTACCTTTTTCTTCCTCGGGTAAATCTTCATATTTTCTCTCTGCCTGGTATTCAGTATACAGCTGGACGTTCAGCCTGCTGGCCTTGTAGTTAAGGCGTGTAATACCAAAAAGGGGAGCTGCATGTCGTGAAGGGCTGGTACTTCCATCATCAAGCTCTTCTTTTCCCTTCTGGAAATTAAGGTCCGAGGAAAGGCTGAATCCGGCAGGCAGCTTCACTTCGAGTCCTGCCTGTATGCCATAAACCCTAGCCACGGCAGCATTTTGTATTGCCTGTACCTTACTCATCATATCGTCATACATAATGCTGTCCTGACCGCCCAGCTGAAAATCCCTCCGGACAAGTGCATTTTGCAGAATTGTGTAATAGCCTGTTATATCAAATTTGACTATATCATCAAACACTTTTGCAATACCGATGTCAAAACTGTATGCATATTCTGCCTGCAGATCAGGATTTGGTACTATAACAGCTCCTGGTTCGGAGTCAAACACCTTGCCAAGGTCATCAACATTAGGAGAGCGGAAGGCTGTTCCGAAGCTGGCGCTTATAACGAGTGATTTCGAAGGGTGGTATACGCCTCCCAGGCTTCCTGTCAGGGCACCATTGTTAATACTGGCTGTTCTGAAGGGGAAGGGATAAAAGGTATTATCAAATTCAGCATCCAGCAAAAAATGATTGTATCGCAGGCCGGCCTGGAACGTTAATTGTTCAGCCATCCTGTATTCATCATTTATATAGGCTGCAATGGATGTCCAGGCAGACTGGGGATATCTTGCAGCCCCCGGCACACTTGTCCCGGTGGCTATATTTTCATCAATACCGGTAGAGTTTACATCGTTGAATACATATTCAACACCATAGTAAGCCGTGTTCCTTTTGCCTGTTGACTTTACGAGATCCAGGTTAATAGAATAAGCCAATACTTCCTCATTTCTAATACTGCGGCTGTCACTGTTCAGTGACCGGTCAATGCGGCTTTCCTCAAAATTTTGTTGAGCCAGGCGAAGTGTCATCTGGTCATACGCGGCATTATTGGCCATATGATTAATAGTCAGGTTATTCATCATCCATTTTTGCGGACCATAATTCCATTCAGCATAGCGTGCAGTACCATTACGTACCCTGTTATGCCTGTCATACCTCCCATACTGAGATGTTTCGGAATAATGGAACCCATATTGGAAATCCCATTTTTCATCCGGTGAAAACTTTACTTTCTGCATTAGATTCACCTGTGAATAAGCCGAAGGGATTTGAAGAAGGGGATCATCCTGTGTGATTACCCTGTCAATACTGTCCTGACTTTGAACATAATATGGTTTAATATAATCTTCTGGTCCATGTCTTCCCTGGCGCAGGTGATCAAAATCCCAACTGCTGAAACTGGTAACAAGAGCCCATTTGTTCCATCCCACATTCATATCAAAGTGACCTGTTTTTTCATTACTGGTTGATGAATATCGCATTATTGCCTTTCCCGTTATCAGGGGTTCATCACCGAGTGCTAACTTTGGGATGAGGGTTTGAAAGCTCATCACTCCTCCAATGGCATCGCTGCCGTATATTACCGATCCGGGGCCAAACAACACCTCGGTGTTCTCCATGGCAAAGGGATCAAGACTAATGACATTCTGAATATTACCACCCCTGAAGATGGCTGTATTCATTCTCACTCCGTCAACGGTATACAATAAACGATTGGTGGCAAAACCCCTGATCATTGGGCTGCCCCCTCCCTGCTGGCTTTTCTGAATATAAACCTTACCGGATATGCCTAAAAGGTCAGCTGCTGTTTGCAGGTTCTGTAATTCCACTTCCCTCGGTGAGATAGAAATAATTTTTAAAGGTACATTATCAGTGGTTTGCCTCCAGCGTGTAGCAGATACCACTATCTCATCCAGATTAATATTGGATACTTCCAGAAACAGCTCAAAAGATTGGGCCTCAAGTTCGGAAAAGCTCGTGACCACTGTTTTATATCCCAGGGTCCTGATTTCAATATTATCTGCATTCATGAAAACTGACAGGTCGGCCTGTCCTTTTGCATTGGTAGTGGTAAAAGCCCGGGAGTTTTCACTGACCAGGGTAACCAGTTCAATAGGTTTCCTGCTCTCACTGTCCCTGATGGTTATTGTCTGGCTCCTGGCAATGAAACCGAAAACCAGAAATAAACACAATAAGAATATATTCTTCATTATGATACATTCTAAATTAAACAATTATGTTCCTGCCTGAAAAAGGGGAAACACTTTATAAATAATAAAAAGTTTTTCAGCAGGAGCGGGGCGGTGGTTCCGGTGGGGGAAAATACAGTGAATCATATAAATCAATCAGAGAGAAGAATTTAATTTCCTGTGAATCCGGGCAATTACCATGCCATATATTGAATTCACTGAAGTAAATCATTTTTAAAAAGGGATTGATATGCTCTTTCTTATTATTTTTTTGGGCGTCCGTATCAAAGGCGTATTTGCCAAGCTCACTTATCTTGTTGTTGAGCATGGTCTCTGCAATATCCCACCAGCACCAGTAATAAATACTGTCACCAACAATTTTTGATTCTACAATATCAAACATCTGGTGATGATACTCAAATTCTCTTGAGTGCTCCCATCTCAATTCTGTTTCAGCTTCTTCTTCAGTGAATTTGAGCAACACCAGTTTCTCTTTATTAATCCCGGCTTGAATATTTTTATCCACCTGTTTTTTAGTCATATTCTTCTTGTACTGTAACCACATGTATGTTACAGAAGACGGTGCAAGAAGTACCGTTATAAGTAATATGGCATAGATTTTCTTCTTCAAGACCGTTAATGTTTACTGACAAATTTATAAAAATTTAAAGGCCTTAAGCAGGTTTTTCAACATAGTCTGAATTATTTTGATCCAGACGCAGTAAGCAAGATGTGTTCAACTGAGATCTACAGTATTTTTGTTAAATTTCTGTTAACAGTTACAGGAATAGTATTTTTGTTAAAGCTTTTACAGAAATTTGCCCAATTATTTTATACATAACGATATGAAAAATCTTATTTCAGTTGCAATTATTCTGCTTCTACTAACAACATGTAAGGACCGTCAATTGAAGGATCAAGATAATGATATCAAGCTTAATAAGACGGATATAGAATCAGAAGTTGACAGGCTGGCAGATGAATATATACAACTTGATATCTTCTCAGGAGTAATTCTTATTGCGAAAAAAGGCAAAGCAGTTTATCAGAAGCCTTTTGGCCTGGCTGACAGGGAAGAAGGTATTCCAAATAAGAAGAATACATTATTTGATATTGGCTCGATGAATAAGACTTTTACTTCAATAGTGATAAAACAGCTTATTGCCGAAGGAAGATTGAAATATAGTGATAAACTGACCGATTTTATAAAGGGATATGAGGATTCCCGGGTTGAGGATGTTACTGTAAGGCACCTGCTTGATCATGAATCCGGATTTGGTGACTATCATAAGAAGGGATTTTTCGATTTACCGAAGGAAAGTAAAACCCTGCAGGCTATTGTTGATATGACCAAGAGTATGCAGCTGGAGTTTGAACCGGGAATGCAAGAGATGTATTCAAATACTGGCTATGTATTACTCGGAGCTATAATTGAAGAGGTAAGTGGAGATACTTATTTTCAGAATGTAAGGGAAAGAATAATAAAGCCACTGAGACTCAGGAATACCTACATTGAAGATTTGTCCGGGCTGGAGAAAAAAAGGGCAAAAGGATATTATAAAACAGTGAGTGGGGAACTTATCAGGAATGATCGTTTTGTTGACCAACCAAATCCGGACGGAGGATTTCTGTCAACGGTTGAAGACATAATGAAGTTTTACAGATCGTATTATTATGATACACTACTATTAAGTAAGACTATGAAGGAAGATGATCCATTTTTCAACTACATCGATGAATTAGCCCCTGGAAAAGCAATTGTGCATGCAGGGGGATTTGAAGGGTTCAATACAGTTATCTACCAAATTATAAGCGATGATATCTCAATAATAGTGTTTTCTAATATGGATGAACCTGTAGCGGAGCATCTGGGAATGGGGATACTGTTAATAATACGTGGCCAGGAACCGGCTAAACCATCCTTGCCAGCTGTGCAAATGGTTTATAAGTATTTTAAAGAAAGAGGTATTGATTATATAAGAGAAAATTTTGAAGAACTTACAGTTAATTTTCATCCTGCCGACCCGAGGGATTTAATTCTCAATATAGTTGGATATAATATTTTATCGGAAGGTCTTACAGATGAGGCTATTGAATTATTCAAACTGAATATCGAATTTTTTCCTGGGGTGGCAAATTGCTGGGATAGCCTGGGTGAAGCTTATATGTTAAAAGGAGACACAACAGCTGCAAGAAAGGCATACGAAAAGGCTCTGGAAATCAATCCTGACATGGAAACAGCAAAAAAAGCCCTTGATAAGATTTAGGTCCATAAGCTTGAAGATACCTCCTTCCTGCACTCCCTGTTTGAAGGTGTAAGGGATCAGTTAATGATAACTTCATCACAGAATATCCAGGAGGGAAGACCTGATGAATTATGCCATTCGGGGGCTGTCTTCATATTGCTGGCATGAATTTTTACATAACGGGCGTCAATGGGCTCGAATTTAAAATTGAAGTATTCAATATCGTTAACCTTACTGCCATGATGCAGTGGCCTGGATGTTCTGATATTCATTATTTCCAAAAAACTTTTACCTTCCTGATTATCACTGCCATTTTCGGCAGAGATTGACACTTCAACGAATTCCGGGAAGAAAACAATATGATTGGTAACCTGGAGGAAGGCAGTTTGAATATTATCAATTGTTTTTACCTCACCAAGGTCAATAAGCACCTCCATATCATTTCCTTCGAATCCAAGCCAGTTTGAATAGAAGCTTGATCCTCCGAATGCTCCATCTGTAAGTGCCAGTGGATCTTCACCCGCGTATTTTTTGGGGGCAGTAAGTGCCCTGACATTTTTACCGGCAGCAATATTTGGCATTTCAGATCTTTTTATTGTCTCATTATATGAATCAACATATTCGGAAACGGTATAACCCATTTCATTCATCAAGGTGATGTCGGCGCTACTGCAAATATCTTCGAATAATTTAATCCTGGATCCGGCCTGTTCAAGCTTATATATTCCTGAAAGACCTTTCCTCGATGCTTCAAGTGCTGCATAGTGTGTGCTGAGCCGGGCCGTTTGTACCCTCTTAAGCACAGCGGGTTTAGCTGAAACGGACGCTTCTGCCTTAGCCAAGAGCTCATCGTATTTTTCGAGCAATTCAGGCCTGAGAAACGAATCAAATCCCTGGGAAGGATCACCGTACAGGAACAGGAAAAAATCAGGTGTTTTCCTTATTTCCCCGTGGATTATATCAATATATTCCTTAATATATTTTCCGGCCTCCTGATAATAAGCATCCGTAAATTCTTTTATTATATCATCAGCCATGAGGTCAGGGTTCCAAAGAAGTTTTGCTGTAAGATATGATCGAAGCTCAAAAAGCTCACTGGGATTATGGCTATGTTGTTCAAAAACCCACCTGGCATTATTATCCCTGAAGAACCTTATGTTTGGCCCCAGGGTATGCATGTTGGGAAACGGTGCAAGAAAATTTGTGAACTGTGTTGTGTAGTCCCAGATTCGTATATTTTCAGTAAGATCTTTCCATCCTCTCAGGTCAGAGGCAAAATCCTGACATCCTTCCACTATTGGTTTACTGCGGTTGCATTCTATTGAGCAGAGTGTTACCAGCACGTTAGCTGCAGGTTTTGTCTTACATGGTTTCCTGGTGTACTGGTAGGCAAGGGTTGAGATGGTTTTGTCAGGGAAGCTATCAGCAATCTTGTTTACAAACCTTATGATTGAACCACTGGCAGAGCCTTCTTCCCGGTCAATTGCAGAGCAGTTCTCACACTGGCAATAAAGCGTGTTATCGTCCTGACTGACAGATATAATATCTGCTTCAGGATATCGTTTGAAATAAGCAGCAACTGAATCTGTAACAATATTAAGTACATCCGGATTGCTTAGGCATAGTTGTGTGCTGAGTCTTTTCCCGTCACGCAGGGCATAATATTCAGGGTGCCGGTCATAAAATGCACTTCCGGGCATGAACCTGTGAAAAGTATGTACCCTGGCTTGCGTGACATAACCCGGGAATGCTTCATATGTCACTTTACGTTTATCAGCGAAAGCCCGGTTATCATAGAACAATTTTGAATGAACCGTGCGGGTTTCAATATCAGGAGTATATTCATAGTCAAGTTTAGAGTTTACCCTGATCTTATCTGAACGTGGTATTATCTCAACCTCAGGGCTGAGCCATAAGCAAGCCATTTCATTTTCAAGGAAGATGTAAACAGAATAGAGAACACTCTTCGGACATCCTCCTCCAATAACGAGATTTTGGCCATTTACCTCATAAAAGCACAGGTGTGGGTTATAGCCCTGGTTTTCAGGATAAGGCCCTAAAAATATTTCGTGCCTGCCTTCGCGCCTTTCATTCACGCTCACTACAGGTATTCTGGCTCCGGATATTTCTTCCAGGTATTTTTGCAGTTCCCCGGCGGCATGATTAATTATGGCATCCACAGTGTCTGCGATCACTATTTCATAATTACTGATTGCGTTATCCACGAGCGTAATTTTTTTCTGGTTGCAGGAAGACAGCAATAAAACAAGAAATATGATAATACTGGTTTTCTTCATATTGTTATGCTATGAAAGACTTCAGGTAAAATTAAACGGGCAATATATATGATCAATAATAATAAAAATCTGGTAGTGAATTTGTATTGATCAGAACTTTGCAGCATGATCACTTGCTTTATTATTAGTAAGGTTCCTGATATTTGATCCATCAGGATCCATGATATAAATATCATCGTTACCACCCATGTCTGATGTAAATATTATTGAATTTATATCACCCGACCAGCACGGGTCGTAACCGTTCTTATCTGATTCAATAAGTATTTGCTGGTTAAGATCTTCTATAGAAATTAATTTTATGTAAGAATTTAAATGCTTTAGGGACGAGAAATCTTGAGGTATAACAGAAATACTTTCAGATGATTCAGTTATAAATAACATCTGATCAGGATTATTGAAATCGCTCATGTCATATGAAGAATAAACAATTTGTAGACCGTCTGGTGACCACGAAGGAGAATAATCCAGATTTAAATCATTTGTAATTTGCTTTTCATCGGTTCCATCATTATTAATAATATAAATATCATAACCTGTACTATCATTTTGTGCGGCAAATGCTATTTTTTTTCCATCAGGAGAAAGCACTGGGTTATCAATGTTTTCTTGATTAGTATGAATTTCTTCAATGTTATTTGTGCTTAGATCCAGAAGGAATATTTTAGTTACGTTTGAGAGCCGTTTAGATGTAAAAATTATACCTGAACCATCCGGGGTCCATGATGGGTCATCATTGTTTTGCGTATCCGTTATTTTGTTTAATTCGGATCCGTCGGTATTTGTAATATAAATATCTCCATTTTTAACAAACAAAATTTTATTACCATCAGGAGACAGATCCGGGTCATGGTAATTTGCATCTCCCTGAGAAACAATGTTTTTAGCTTCTGCAGAATTTACCTTCTGGTAGAAAATATCAGTGTTTTGAATATTATTACCATCATTGTCATCTCTGGACGACACAAAAACAAAAGCAGTATTTTCCCATATTAGTTCATCAATAAAGATTTTTGCACTATCCGCAAACATGCCATCAGGAAATTGCTCTAAATAATTTTCATAAGATGAGATTGTGTTCTCAATTTTTGAATTCTCCCATGTTTTCTTTTGCGTGCATGAAAACATTAACAATACAAGTAATAAAATGTAGATAATCCCTTTTTTCATCATTATTGTTTTTAGTATAATTAGAGTTAGCAAGGTATTGATATCAATTAATAAATATACTATTTTAATTTGTTCTATGTGGATCCTATTTCAGCTATGGAAAAATCCTTAATTATTATGTGGTCTGACGGTTCTTAGGTATGGGTGGCTTACAAATCCATCATTGGATAAAGCTTTCGTTATGTTACCTTGTTTTCTTATCAAAATATCCTGTATTATCCGACTTGAAGTGTAAATCAACCTGTGGAAACGGTATTGTTATGTTATTCTCTTTAAATTTTCTGTTTATAACTTTTCTGATCTCAGATTTAATGTTTTCGATTCTAAAAATGTTAATGCTGAAAAATAACAATTCGAAGTCCAGGGAAGAATTGCCAAAATCCACAAATCGAGCTATTATTGCATCCTTATCATCAATTTCAGGATTTTCCAGGGCGCTTTCTTTCAGTATTTTCATTACCAGATCAACATCACTCCCATAGGCAACTCCAACCTTAATTTTAAATCTTGTTTTTTCTGATTGATGGCTCCAGTTAATTACTTTATTGGAGGTGATCAATGAATTTGGGATAATAAGAACAATGTCATCTCTATTTTTTGCTGAGGAAGTCCTTAAACCGATCCTTTCCATTTTAACTACGTCACCATCAATCTCTAATATGTCTCCTATTTTAATTGAACCTTCAAAAAGCAAAATTATGCCAGAAACAAAATTATTGAAGGTGGTCTGCAAACCGAGGCCCACACCTACCAATAAGGCTGCAGAACCTGCTAGCAAAACATTAAGTTTGATTCCAAGAGTATCTAAAATAAATAGTATAGTCAGTATCCATATCACATAATTAATGATCTGGTATAAGGAATATAAATTACCCCTTTCGTATTTATTCATTACTTTCTTACGGAATAAGGTCTTCTTTATGATCCACAACAATAGTAATGTGAATAAAATAATTACTATCGCGGATACTACTTTCCCGGAAGTGAATGAATAATCTCCTACACGGAATATTTCAAATTCTAATAAATTCCTAATTTTTTCCATCTTTTATTATTTTTTCAAGCTTAGCCGGAGTTCTGCCATCTATCTCAGGTGTTTTACGAAGATATGTTTTATAACGCGATTTTACCGGCTTACTTTATATTTTATTAATACTGATTCTCCTGCCTCTAACATCATGTTGTGTTATTATCTATTTGCACATTGGGTTTGCCAATCACCCGGCGAAACAAGGCATGAATGAAAGCTACCGGTAAACAAAGAGCACCGGCTATTTGCATCCCTAATTCATAAACTATAGTACTATCCTTATAAGGTTTACCTTTCATTCGGGAATGAAATGCACTGTAGGGTATTCCGTACATATTCCCTGCCAGTATTACGCGGACAGCCGAAAGGATTATTCCAGCCTTTTTTACTCCATATTCTTTCACAATAGCTTCATAAGCATCCTTCTTCGGATATCCCCGTGCATCGGCAAAGTGTTGGGCAAACATTATAGCTTTGGCTTCTTCCGGCTTAATGTATTTATCATCGCCGCTCAAAAAGCTGCTTATTTCATCCTTACTCATACCCTGGCGCAATGCCATCATAGTGTGCGCGTAAGAGCATGCAGGACAACCATTTACTTCGGTTACCGCCAGATGTAATCGCTCCACGAATTGCTTGTCGATCAGTTTACTTTTTCTATTACCAATCAATTTCACCACTGCCCCCGGTACAAATACATAAGCAAGATAAAGTTCAGAAAAATTGAACTTTCTCTTGTATTCAGCCTGTGAACTCAGTGCTTCCCGAACTTCAAATTTCATGTTGCTTCTCTCTTCAGGACTTTATTTGCAGCTAATTTACCGGTAAGGATCGACATGGGTACACCTGCAGGACTGTAAGCCCATTGTCCGGCTTGAAAGATTGAAGGTATTGGAGTCAGAACTGAACGATCCGAGATCTGTATTTTGTTTATAACCGGTACAGGATTTTGAAACGACCATCCTGTAATAGCCCCCTCTGAACTACCTACTCTGTTTTCAATACTTAAAGGTGTAAAAGAAAAACTTGTGATAATTTTATCTTTTAGCATCGGGTAAACAGAATCAGATATTACACTCAATATACGACTCTCAAGCTCTGAATTAAACTCATCGTACCAGCCTGACATTTGAATTTTTTTAAACAAATCATATTCAGCAAGAAAACTAATTATCAGGCCGCTTTTGCCCCCCGGGACCAATTCGGGATCTTTTAGTCCGGGAATGGAAATTTCGTAAGTGTTTAATCTGGTGAATTTGTCCAGCCAGGCCAATATTTGTTCTCTTTCAACTTTGTCCCAGTTACTTAAGAGATTATTTAGTTCATCCCAATGAGTTTCACCTAGCCCGAGTTTTGAAGGTGTATAAAAGAAGTGTCCATTTGCAATTTTCTTAAAACTTTCGAGAGGTTCATCTACTTCCAGGAATAAGGTATAAACAGAATCCCCGCCTCGGTTATTCAGCATCTTGCTTTTTGACTTCTCAAATTTTGTCTGGATTTCGGGTAACAAACCTTCAATTTCTGCAATTTTATAGAAGGTTTTTAAGTCCGCAGCCCATATCAAATTGTCATATTTATAAGTGGCATTTTTTTCGTCTTTCACAAGACGTTCATCCGCCTTCACATCAATAATTTTGGTCTCTGTCTTTATCTCTCCGCCACATTCTATTATTTTATTTTTCAAGGCTTCCGACAATTTTCCTGTTCCACCTTTGGGATAGAAATAATCCAGGTAGAGCGAAAAATAGCTCAATGCAAAAAAAGTGGGTGTATTTTTGAAGAAATGCTGTGAAATGATATCCCTGAGGGAAGGATTTTTTAAAATTTTTTCTAAATAATCCTCAACAGGCATGTTCATGCGATTGATTCTTCCAACGGTAAAAATAAATTTCGGCAGCCAGGGTAAAAGTTTTTTAAATAAGAAAATTCTGTCACGCTTTAAATCTTTAAACACTGGATTTTCTATACCATAGAGCACATCCATGTCTTTCATAATTTTCCGTATGATTTTGATGATCTCATGAATCTCCACTTCACTTTCCGGGTATAATTTTGTCAGCAGGTCGCGGTATTTAATAAGACTGTCCAGATTTTCAATATGTAAAATTTCGTTTTCTACGCCTACCGAAACCGGGCTTTTAACTATTTCAAGCGGAATGTTTAATTCCTTTAACATGGGTAAGATAATACCTGCATCTTCCAGGGCTCTTATCCCGGCATCAAAATGAAATCCGTCACGAACAAAGGTATTGACGAGTCCTCCGCATTCCTTGTTTTTTTCAACAAGCAATACTTTCTGCCCTTCTCGTGAGAGGTAGGCGGCTGAAGTCAGTCCTGCTATACCTCCTCCTACAATAATTGTGTGATATGAATTTTCTGACATATTATTTTACTTCAAAAAGCTAAAAAACTAATTCTGCAATGATAACTAAGGTTTTGAACTATTCAATCCACCCAGTTCAAGACTAAGCTCCCACAGTTCATATGCTACTTCTTTGTCCAGAGCCGGTGGTGCAGGTTCTTCTTCGGTGGTTAAATTAAAAAATTTTCCACTAAGTGCTTCTATCTCTTTCGACACACCAAGATAATACAATGCCTTTGCCGATATTTCAGGTGATCTCAGGGTTTTTTCAAATAAGTTCCTTTTAAACCAGCGGTAGACAGGTCCGTTTTCCTGGCCAGTTTCAGTTTTAACAGCTCCCGGATGCATTGCATTAATCGACACACCCGTATTTTTGAAATATTCATCAAAAACGATCATGGATAAAAGTTGGGCAGTTTTGGCAGATCCATAACTTTTTAAACCTGAATAACGACGTTTTTCCCAGTTCAAATCATCCATTCTCAATCCCCAGGCGGCAAAACGATGACCTTCGGAACTTACCAGTATAATTCTGGCGTTTTCCTGGGATTTAAGTTTATCCATTAAGATGAAATTTAAAATGAAGGAAGAAAGATAGTGAACCATAAAAACCTTTTCAATACCATCGGGCGTCAAATCTCTTTTTGTCAGGTAAATACCTGCATTATGTATCAGTACATCAATCGGCGTAGTTAATTCTGAAAGCTCTTTTGCCACCCTATGAATATCCTGTAAATTACTTAAGTCAGCTATTAAGAAATCACATTTTACGCCATATTCACTTTCAATCTCATTTTGCAGAACCTCCGATTTATTTTGATTGCGATTTATGCAAAGGAGGTTTGCACCATGAGACGCATATTCACGGGCTGTCAGATAACCTATACCGGATGTGGCTCCAGTAATAACAACAAGCTTTTTGTTAAAATCTTCAGGGCACAATTTGGGGTCTAACCTGTTGTTCCTAATCATTGCAAATATGTTAGACCACTGATATTCTCTGAAATATTGAGAGAATTTTTTATTCTTTCTCATATTAACTTCTTAGCCGAACTTTCTTTTCATAAACCTCCTGTAAGCTTTCCCAAATCTCGGTATATTGTCAAAAATATCCCCCCATATATCAAAATAATCTCTTTGTTCTGTAATTTTCCCATCTTTATTTAATTTAAGACGGCTTGAACCGTATAATATAGAGCTCGGATTTTTCTTAAATTTAATAGTCATTTCCCATTCAATAAAAACAATATTCTCCTGCATGATGGCGCTGGCAATATTCATTTTTAAGTCTTTTGAACGTTTTGTCAGGCGCTCGGTCATTGCTTTGAATTCTTCGATCCCATGTATCTCCTGTATGGAATCCCTGAAATATATATTATCATCGTAATAGGGTAGGATATGCGACCAATCAGGTTGCCCTTCCGTATTATAGGTTCTAGACCACAATTCTTTAATGGTTTCAACATCTAAAGGTATTTCATTGGTTGTGTCTGGTTGCTCTTCAATTCTGTTACTCATAGTTAAATATCTAATCTATTGATAATTTTATCAGGCCTTCAGTACTACCTACCCAGATATCGTTATTCTGGTCACAGGCCAGAGCTGTTATATAATTATTTATTAATCCATTATCGATTGTATAACTTAACCATTCTACATGGTCGTATTTCGAAAGGCCTTCCTGTGTTCCAATCCATACAATATTTCCTTGTATGGCAATTGCAGTTATCTTCTTATCATAGGGTTCGTTCTTATCCACCTTATCTTTTTCACATCCAGATATGATAAATAAGAACACAAGTAATAAAACTTGCATCCTTATTGCTTTCATGATGGAGGGTATTTGTTACCGGATTTTATTATTTTAAGCTGTTGCCTGTTTATCTTGATTATTAAATTTTACTATCCTGTAAACTGAAAATGATTTTGCCACAAGATACAAAATTTCCTAACCAACTGACCCGGGTATTTTATATATCGGATGTTAGCTGTTGATTTAATTAAAGTTACAACAAGCTGCACGACAGTAAAAAATTTGTTGGCCTTGATGAGCGGCTGGAGGCTTTGACCAGGGTATAAATTTTATCACCCGTATAATAAACTTTTTCTTCAGTTTACTGTGTCAATATACCGGTGCTTGCCAGATAGCCTAACAGACTCATAATTACTATCAGTACAACTAAAATGATAGTTATAATATTCCATGTTTTAGCCGGTTTTCTGTACCATAGAAATAGAAAAAATGAAAATAGAAAGACATAAATTAATGTTTCAGGAATACCAAGTAAGTGGTATTGATACGGGATTTTGGTATAAATATATCCGTCAAAGGAACCAAATGTGGGACCAATTGTGGAGATATATGACAAGCCAAGTATTAAAAACAATAGTTTAATCCAGCCGTTTTTTGAGCTTATAATACCTATAAACGGCAATAGTACCAGGGCTATTATTATTCCTCTGATGAGCTGCAGGCTGGGACCCAAAGCAACCAATGGAGAATCAACAGGACGCATTATTACTGCTAAGGTATCAGATGCAAATTGCTCTCTGTAGTTCATAAAGAGCAGAGCAAAAATACCAGCGATAAAATAAGAAATAACATGCAATGATGTCGCTCTCCAGATAAATGTTAAGGATTCACTTTTTCGATTTGTATTCATAATGACCTTTTATTTATTTAGTATTTAATCTTAAATATTACCCGTTAGTAAAGGCTATATGTAGTCACAGGACCTCCGGGATAAAGTATCCCTGGTCCGACGGAGCACCGGTAAAAAGTGTGATATTACAATTAAACACATCGTTTGTTAGGTGTTGTTATTCTGTTATATCTTCTTTATCACATAATAAATTGATCTGAAATGAGATGGATCTGTCTTATAGTATTCAATCTCTTCCATGTCACTTTTAAACAAATCATAAGTTTTAGTATCAGCTATATTGTCTATCTCAATTTCAAGCTGCCTGTAATAGTCTTCCCACCATATGGTTTCATCCAGGTATAAAGTATTTATGATTATGCAGTTATTTTCATTTATAAATTTACATTTTTTATTATGGCCTCTATAGTCATCATGTATAATAAAATACCCACTCTTCTTAAGCATTGTAATTGCTTTTTCAAATCCGGCTTCGAAGCCTATGATATTTAACAATCCTTCTGCCAGAATTATATCAAAATGATCAAAATCACATTTATAATCGAGAAAAGAGGTGCAAAGTACTTTTACCCTGTTTTGAAGGTCATTATGGTAAATCTTTTGCTGCAAAAAATTAATGCTTTCCTTATCTGTATCTATAGCAGTAATAATCCCTGATAAATTATCTGCCAGCCAAAGGGTGGGCACACCTGTTCCACATCCGATGTCTAAGATATTTGAATTATTAATCTTTGGAATCGTTGAGCAAACATTTTCCAGATATTTAATGAATCCTTTTCTGCAGTTGTCCTTTATATAGAAGTAGTTATCCATCTTACCAGCCTGATATTCTTTTTTTCTTTCATATCATTAATATGGAATTACATGATCCACTTTCATCTTGTTTAATAATTCTAATCCTTCGGTGATTAAGCATTATTTACTCGTTAAGCATCTGAAGATCTTTCTTTATCTGCTCTATGTTTAAATCCATGATCCATATATCAGAATTTCCGAACCGGCTTCTGCTGAATGCAATTCTGTTCCTATCCGGTGACCAGCTTGCACCTTCATTATGTATCTGGGGGATGCCTGTTAGAGGAAGTGAGGCTCCTCCCTCAGCGGGCATGATATAAAGCCCTAAATATCCGTCCACTAAAGCTGCGTAAATAAGCAGTGAACCATCGGGAGCAATACTAAGATGCCGATAGAAATTTTCGTGGTGGCCTGGAATTTGTTTATTTTCTTTTCCATCAACAGAGATTTTCCAGATGGTTGATTTCCTGGATTCCCTGTCCATAACTGCAATCATGACACTCTTACCATCTGGAGACCAGCATCCGGGAAGGGGCAGCATGCCTTCTTCACCGAATATTTTTTTTACGGTACCGGTTTTAGTATTGTAAATACACACTGACAAAGTGGAACCTTCTATGAATGCAATTTGAGAGGCATCGGGTGACCAACAGGGCAATCCACCGTTTATAATGTGAATTGAATCTGGAAGGAAACTAGCAGGAGGCCCTCCTTCAACAGGTATCATTTTTATATTCTTACCGGTATCCGCATCAAAAACAATGAACCTATTATCAGGCGACCACTTTGGATGCTCAGCAACACCTTTAAAGATCTGTATTGCTCCTTTTCCATCTTCAGTAACTTTCCATAAGCCGTTCTTCCCTATAGTATCATTCGCATCAGTGTGCTGGTAAATAATAAATTTCCCATCTGGTGACCATGTGGGAAACCCCTGCCGAGCCGAGTCAAAGGTCAATTGCCTGGCTCTGAACATGTCCTGGGCATTAATGCTGATAGTCCAAATCCCAAATAATGCCAATATTACTGTAAGTTTTTTCATATTATTACGATTTTGAATTTAGATTACATGAGATAAAGCTTTGGGTAATGTACGAATTTACATATTAAAACTTTGTTGGTCAATATATTATTAACAATTCCATTACGCCTGCTTATCTGACCCAGCCACGTCATAGCACTGTAGCCATCTTCAAAGGCCGAAGCCTTAGCGGTGGTTTTAGAAATGTATTTGGAGATCTGAGATAACCCATTGAAGGGTGATGCTGTTGCTTCCATGCTATATTGCGTCTTGTATAATCTGCTTAGAAAACCAGATTAAAGTCCTGTTATTTTTCGTTGAATTAATGATAAGGTAGTCATAATAAGAAACAATACAACGGCAGTTATCATCCAGATCCTACCGGCCAGGGTTGCAATACCTACCATTCCTCCAGTTCCGCCGAAGAAAAAAACCAGGTATATAACAATAATCCATGTAACCTTTCGGAATTCCAGCTTATATATGTAATCTAAAAACAATTCTATAATCAGGAAAGAAATCATTAATCCTGTTTGTATGTAGTAAATAGGTGGTCTTTGAAGCTGTTTTGCAGTGATTAAAAGATATGTCAGAGGCACTATCATTAGTATCAGAATCCATCCAAGCCAGTATTCAACTTTTTGTTCCCCCCGTAATCTGAAGATAAAAACCAGGCTACAAATAATTAATATCATTAAAGAGAGACCGGCACCAATTATATTGACTTTATTTATATCCATTTCTGTTTATTACCAATTTGTATTATTTAAATCATGGGGCGCCTTATTATGCGGCATGAACATTGTTGGGTTACGTATATTCATAAATTTGTCGCAATTTCAATTTCCGGATAATCCTGAGCTTTATTAATTATATTAATATTTTCTTTCTCCTTCAGGTATTTATCAAAAAACGCTATGACCAGATTATTCATTATTTCAATAGTTTTATTTCCTTCAATTGCACCTAGAAGAAAACTTATACTCTTCATTTTATAGATTGAATAATCTGTGAAATTATAATGGTCAGAGTTTCTCACACTGAATGAAAAGCCATCTTTATTGATTTTACTTACAAATAACTTACCATAACCTAAATATCTCTTACTATTAATAAACATAAAAGGAGTTTGAATTTTGTTGTCTGTGTCCCAATTAAAAAAACCGCCGTCAATATTGGTTCCTGCTTTTACTCTACTATCAGATATACAAATTTCATTTACTGCAATTCCTCCCATTGACATACCAAGAACCCCTATTCTGCTTAAGTCTAATTTATCCTTAAATAATTGATTATTTGTATTGATTATTTCTAATTGATCAATAAAAAATGAAATATCATCCGCCCAGTATTTTGGACTTTCTTTTAAAAGCGTTGGTAATGCATTGCTTTGATCAATAAAAATTTGTTTTTGCTCATCAATATTTTCTAACCCTGACATTTTATTTAGTAATTGCATTGCTTTTGGATTTTGTTGTTCCAGCATTATTTTTAAAAACCTGTTG
>CAZSJH010000004.1:0-41229 GCA_964607105.1 uncultured Rikenellaceae bacterium
TAAAAGTATAAAGGAAAAAGATAAAAGTATAAAGAAAAAAGTTGGAGCGAAGCCCGCCTTCGCCCTAAAGTCTCGGGGCTACGGCCTCGCAGCACAAGGTTCATAATTACTATCAGCCGCCAATGTTATAGAATTGGTTGTCATGGTTAACGGTACCGCAGGAGGGTTTATTCTGCATTGCCAATTTTATTGCTTTTTCAGCACCCAGTTCTCTTACATTATATTCCAGATCACTGAAGAGGCAGGGTTTGACTTTGCCATTAGCTGTAAGCCTCAGCCTGTTACATCTTGCGCAATTACCTCCATCACCACCTTCAACCACGCCAAATTCACCGCGTGCCAGGTTCATTTGTTTTATATATCTGAGCTCTAGTCCTTTTCTGTCTGCAAAGGAAGCCACCATTTTAGCATCCGGTTCTTCTTTTGATTCTTTTACCACACAGTTAAGTTTCACAGGGGTGAGACCGTTTTTGATTGCAGCATCGATTCCTTCTATTGTTTTATTGAGGTCCCCTCCCCTTGTTATCCAGCTGAACTTAAATGGGTCCATTGAATCGAGGCTTACATTTACCCTGTTAAGTCCGGCCCTGGCCAGCTCTTCTGCGTATAATCCAAGAAGGTTCCCATTGGTAGTCATTGACAGATCCTTTATTCCTTTTATTCCTGACAACATTTCAACGAGTACTGGAAGGTCCTTTCTTACCAATGGTTCTCCTCCCGTCAATCTTACTTTATCAATGCCCATATCAACTGCAACCCGCACAAAGTCAGTAATCTCATCATAGCTAAGTATATCATTATGGCTGATGATCTTTATCCCTTCTTCGGGCATACAATACCGGCACCTGAAGTTGCACCTGTCGGTTACCGATACTCTCAAGTAATTTATTTTCCTGTTAAATTTGTCGTACATCAACTATATCTCCTTTTCTTATTTCACTCACACCAATAGGTACTTTCATTATCCCGTAAGCTGCCGGGAGGGCATTTATATGTGCTGAACCATGATATTCCAAAGGGACTACTTCTTCATCACTGTTTAAAATCACAGGCACCCAGGCCATTCTGCGTGTTCGCTTGCGCGAATAATCCACTGAAAGCTTAAGTCTCCTGGCTTCATCTTTTGGTTCAGCGCCCATTGCTCTCATTATCATAGGTCTGACGAGCATCTCAAATTGTATAAACGAAGATACAGGGTTCCCGGGCAAGCCAAATATTAAAGCATTATCGTGTAGTCCGAATGTTGTTGGTTTACCTGGCTGCACAGCTATCCTGTCGAATATAATTCTTACCCCTGCCCTTTCCATTACAGAAGGAACCTTATCGTAGTCTCCCATCGACACTCCCCCTGTAAGAAGGACAATATCACATTCATCTATTGCCTTTATAAGCATATTAAATGTTTTTTCTTCATCATCAGGTGCTATACCGTAATATACAGCCTCTCCGCCTGCCCTCATTATTTGAGCTATCAACTGGTATGCATTGCTGTTGCGTATCTGCGAGGCAGCAGGTTTGTTATCAGGCTCAACCAGTTCATCCCCTGTACTTATTACTGCAACCATGGGGCACTCTTTTACAGCCACCTCTACTGCACCAACGGTTGCCATCACTGCAATATCCTGGGGAGCAATTACTTTTCCTGCTCTAAGGACAGTATCACCTGAACGTATATCTTCACCACGTTTTGCAATATTATCCCTGCCCGGTTTACCTGCAAATTTCACCCTGCCATCCTTCTCCACAGCATCTTCGACCATAAACACCCAGTCTGCACCTTCGGGTACTGCAGCTCCCGTCATTATTTTTACACATGTGCCTTCTTCTACTCTTCCAGATGGGGCACGGCCTGCAGGTACAATTTCATTTATTATAAGTTCTTTATAAAGGTCCTTACTGCGACAGGCATAACCATCAACAGCAGCTTTATTAAACGGTGGCATATCAATATCGCTGATAATATCCCGAGTCAGGATCCGACCCAGGGAATCAATAAGCGCTATATATTCTGTTCCTTTCTCAGGTTTATATTTCTCTGTAATTGCAAGAGCTTCTTCGTAAGATATCATACTTTAATTGCTTTATATAACCTTCAGTACTTCAGATGAAAAGCTCAAAAATACCGTTTGTCCCGGAATTATTGATAGCTGCTCAAACCTATTATTATTAACAAGAACATGAAAAATATCACCGGCATCAACAAAAAGTTCATGACCGTTTTCAGCCCTGTTCAGTTCTGTTACTTTACCCTTAATACAATTATCCCTGTCTTTTTGTTCCTCCAAAGACGGGTTTATCGAATCACTTTTTATTATCAGCAAGCCATTCTCAGGGTAATCTCCATCCGGCAACATATATTTAAGTTTGTCTGATACAGCAACTTTCTTACCTTTCTCACCAGATATTTTAACACTGTAAAAGTTCCTGATACCTGCGAAGCGTGCGACAAATTTATTTGCCGGTTTTGAGAACACATTATCGGGTGTTCCTGTCTGCATTATCCTTCCATTATGTATAACACCTACTCTATGTGCCAGGCGTATAGCTTCGCTGTAATCATGAGTCACATGGAGCATGGTTATACCCATGGAGTTAATTTTACGCAGCAGGCGTCTAATGTCATCTCTCAGCGGCGTGTCAATAGATGCCATAGGTTCATCCAGTAGTATTATTTCGGGAGATGTCACCAGGGTACGTGCGACAGCAACCCTCTGCCTTTCCCCTCCTGACAGGTCATCCGTTCTTCTGTTAAGCAGATGTTCTATATTGACATTTTCAGCCATCTTTCTTACGGTAGCCTGTATTTTCTTTCGTGGTAAGCGCCTTATTTTAAGAGAATATGCAATATTATCGTAAACAGTCATATGGGGAAATATCGCAAAATCCTGGAAGACCATGCCCGTTTTCCTGGCCTGGATTTTTTCTTCAGTAATATCCCTGTCATTAAGAATGATTCTCCCGCTGTCAGGTGATCTCAGCCCTGCAATTATTTCCAGCAACTGTGATTTACCTGCCCCGGAACGTCCAAGAAGGATAAAATACTCGCCCTTTGAGATTTCCAGGTTTATATCTCTCAGGGCAAAATCACCGTAATTTTTTGATATATTTTTCAGTTCAAGCATTTACCTTTTATTCGCCGTTAATGTCACAAGGCTCCTGTTAGCCCTGTTTGAAAAAATCCTGATAAGTATAAAAATTATAAGAGCTACCAGTATGAAGAATACCGAAGCAGGTCTGGCATATGACAGTCCGAACTGATTGAATCTTTCATATATCAATACAGGAGCAGTCATCGGGTGGTAGGCAATTATAACGATAGCCCCGAACTCGCTCATCCCCCTGGCGAACATCATTATAAATCCCGAGGCAATATTCCTCCAGGTAAGTGGTAATGAAACGGTAAAGAACATTTTCACCGGTGAAGCACCAAGGTTCATGGCAGCCTTCTCCAATCTGACCGGGACAGCCGCAAAACCATCCTTTGCAGCATTAATGAGGAAAGAAAGGCTGACAAAGGCCATTGCGAGGGCAATGCCCACCGGGTTTCCCACCAGGTTAAGACCAATAGCATCAGCTGCTTTACCGAGCAAGCCTTCACGTGATATAAAACCAAGCAGTGCTATACCTGCAGCAGAATGAGGAAGCACAATAGGAAGATCGATAAGCCCCTGTACAATACTCTTGCCGGGAAAGTTGTACCTTGCCATTAGCCATGCAAGCGGTATAGCCATGAAGGAAAATACCAGGGTAGCCATGAAAGCAACTGAGAGTGTCAGCCATATACTATCCTGTACCTCTTCATCTTTTACCGTCTGGAAGAATTCAGCAGGTGAGGTATCAAGCACCATCCCGATAAGGGGTGCCAGGATAAAGAGCAGCACCAACGAAGACAGCAGAAGTATTATCCAGTGAAATGTACTACGAGTATCCATTTGATGATTGCTGTTTTTAAACCTGTTCGGTTATGAACAGATTTGCATGTCGACAAAAATAGAAATAATCCTATTAAAAGCTCGTATTTTACCTGTTAAAGAATTCCAGGAGTTTTCCTGGTATATTAGAGGCAGGACCTTCGAGATGAAGGTTCAGAGGAGATTGACCATTATTTTGCAGCACAGATCTGCCTCTTTCACCAAGGAAATAACAAAGAAAATCCACAGCGGCATCACTGTTTGGTGCATCATTAAGCAAGGTGAGGCCATAAATCATGCTGCTACCCTGTATCTGAATTGTCTCGCCTGGCCGATTTCCAGTTATATCCAGACTTACCTTATTATACTGATCCTCAAAAGAGGGATCAGCCAGGTTTATATCGGGAGGCAGGCTTATATAGTCAAGTCCATGCTGTTCACAAACTGATTTATATTGCACAATATAATCCAGGGCTTTTGTTTCAAGAAGAGCCACCAGGTCAACCTCCTTTGGTCTGATCATATTTCCATCCTTGGCTGTAAGTACTTCATACAGCTCATCCTGCCCGTAATAATGTGCAGCCAGTTTGAACATCATTACAGTGCGGTAGCCGCAGGGGTCAGCATTAGGATCCGAACGGCCATATACTACATCCTCATCAGACAGTATCTCATACCAGTTGTCAGGACCAATTATATCCAGGTGTGCTGATTTATCATGATAAGCTATTACCATTTCATTTGTAGCAAACCATATATTCCAGTCGGTATATTCAGGCATCAGGAATTTTTCGATCACTTTATAGTCGGCAGAAGCCATTATATCGCATGGCTTGTTAAGCTCCGTGATTTTCCTGGCACAGGCAACGCTTCCCGCTCCTTCAAGCATAATATCTATACCGGGGTTCATCTCCATGTACTCACCTGTTATCTCCTTAAGTGGAAGAGAAAGGCTTCCGGCATGAAAAATAATTATTTCATTCTTTTCTGCATTATTACATGATGCAAGGAAAAGTATGGGAATAATAAACAATATCGCTAATGTTCTATTCATTCTTCGCACCGGGATTTTTATTAATACTCCAGAAAAATTTCCTGGTTATTTCTCTCATTGAAGTGTTGAACTGTTCTGTAAGTTCATTATAAGCATCCATAAGTTCATTTCCTTCAGCTGTAAGGTCGGTATATCCACCTTCGGCCCCTCCACGATGCTTTTCGACCAGCGGGAAACCTAGTTTTTCTTCCACTTCTTTAATTATACCCCATGCTTTACGATAGCTTATTTTCATTACAGTGGCTGCCGATGCCAGTGAGCCTGTTTTTCTTACTGCATTCAGGAGATCAAAACCTTCCCAGTCGAGAATTTTTTCATCATTCATTGTTTCCAGATTGATCTGGTATTTAAGGAACACATCGTAATATTTTGAACCTTTAGGACCGGCCATAGCTTTTTAGATGAGAGGCCTGCCAGGGCAGACCTGGTTGAATAAGTTGAGAAAGTTGAGTTTATATCGTTACTACTTATATATGCACCTGTAGGCTGTGGTTTCCTTTACCTTAAGCTTGAATCTGGTGTTTTTATCAACAATAAATGTCTCTCCTTCCCTGTAGTCTTTCCATTCGTTTTCTCCGGGCAGCATAACGGTAAGCATGCCGGATATCACCTTCATATGTTCGATGGTTGATGTACCAAATTCATATTCACCGGGAGCCATGACACCAATGGTGGCAGGACCGTCCTCATTTTCAAAGGCAATAGATTTCACCTTGCCGTCGAAGTATTCATTCACTTTAAACATTTTTTATTTTTTTGATTGGAAATACGTTCAGCTATTACACAAATTTAAAGTTTTATTGCATTTGTATATCAAAAAAAATCCACTCCTTATTCAACTAAGATAATATAGGCAAGCCCGGCACCTTTAAGATGCCTGTCGGCAAAAAAGTCGGCACCGGGATGTACAATGAACCGGCCATCGTCATTACCGGGTTCATCGAGAAGCATTACTTCAGCCATATCGGTGCGATTAAGTATTTCAGATAGTGAGAACACCACCCTGTAGGCATCTTTTGCCCCTATGGCAATCACACCCCTGGCAAGATCCCCATTTGAAAAGTAAAATTTCTCCCGCAACAGATCAGACAATGGCCTTCCAGTATAATTCCGTGGTCCTTTAAGGCCTTTGTGCATACCGAAGAACACCAGATTATGACAGATCTTAAGGTCTTCAACTGTTGCTGAATTATCAATAATAGCTTTTTTGCCGCCAGGACCGTTAATTTCAATCTCGGGGGAGAACAGGGGACTTATACCTTTAGTTCCGGGGAAGCTCTCAGGGAAAGAGCGTATGATTATCCTGGAGGGTTTTTCGATATTCCTTACCGTAATATAATCATTTGAAGCCACCAGCCGTATCTTTTCAGGCAGAGGCCATTTATCATCAGAAGCGGTAGGAAAAATGGGCTGCACATGTGTAGCAAGTATTATATCATGGTTATCCTGGGTAAGGTATAGTTCTCCGTAACTGAATACTGCTTTATCACCTTCATCGTTTTCAACAACCACAAATATGTCAGTATTTAGTCCGAATTCGCTTTTGTTATATTTCGAAACCACATAGTCCTTCACAATATCAGATAGTGAATAACCTGTATACTGGAATGCCCCTCTGAATTCGGGTTGCTCATTTATTTTTGCGGGGAAGTATTCTTTCACTACAACTGTTCTCAGCTCTAGTTCATCAATATTAGCCTGCCCGGGATTCTTTATTTCGCCACTCACATAAGGCATTTTACCATCCAGTTTAACAGCTCTCTCGTTATCATACGAGTCATTATTATACTTAGCCCGGATTAGTGGATTATCAAGGTAATTCTGCAGGTATTCAGTTTTAAGTGTCTCCCCTGAAATAATGTCAGGATCCTGGGCGAGTCCTGATGAAAAATAAAATATTACGAATATTAAGAACAGGCAGCTTCTTTTCATAGTATTTAATATAAGTGAAACAAGAAGCGAATATAATTTTTTTGCATATCGGATGCAAGTATTTTAAGACACTGATTACACAGATTAGCGCAGATTACACTGATATTCCCGGAATATTAGAATTAAATGTATAAAAAAAGCGCCCGGACCGGGCGCTTTTTCTCCTATTGATGGTCTTTTACAACTTCTATCAGTTCAGGCAGGTCCATACCTATTTTTTTGAGAAATTCAATTTTGGGCACTCCGTTGCTGTTCCAGCCTCTCCTTTTATATACGGCATCAACCAGGCTCTGGTATCTTTGTTCCCTGTATTTACGGGTAATGGCGATTTTTTCCTCAACTGATTTTCCTTCGGGGTCCACACCAATTAATTCCTTCATCTGCTTATCATATCTTTCTGCCCTTGACTCATATTCCTCAACTGTTACAGGCCCTGCTGCACGATATGGCTGCCTGTCATGTTCCCTTGTTCCATATCCTCTCCTGAGGTTGAATATGCGCTGGAAGTTATAAACCCTTTCAGAATCTTCGATCATACGATGCTTATCAAATTCCCTTCCTGTAACAGCTTTATAGATTGTGACATAATTATCGACATGTTCTGGTACTTTTGCAGGTTCATCTGTTTCAGCATTATCCTCAGGTTCAACATCATTCCAGGGGAGTTTGCATAATCCAACCAGGCCGAACCATGTACGGAACATTGGGAAATAGTGCAATGCTTCGGCTTTATCCTCGAAAGTGGGTATCTGATTATTCACCATATCCATAAAGATAAGCCATGCTTCATCGTGTTGCGGCCCCTTATTTGTCATAGCAAAACCTCCCTGCTGGGCGAGTGATTCTTTGGATATATACTCGGAATACTCCAGTCCCTTATTTTCCATACCAATATCATTCAGAAAATCCGGGTCACCCCAGCCTTTTTCTGCAAACACTCCCTTCATTTTCCGCACACCCAGACCGGCCACCATGCCAAATCCTTCACCACGGCTTAACATATGCATGAGTTCCATAGCTGAATCGGCATTGCCGAAATTAAGCTTCAGGCCTCCCGTTCTTTCCTCGTTAAGGATGCCATTTTCATAACATTCCATTATAAAGGCAAGGAGAGTACCCCACGTGATAGTACATATTCCATATGTATCACAGTAGAAATTAGACTCGAGAATATAATCAGTGCTGAAGATACCACAGTTTGAACCAAGACCTCCGGCACTCTCATATTCAGGACCGTCAACTATTACCTTCTGTCCTTTATAAGGTCCTGTTCTGACCATGTAATCATCGGCTCCTTTTGAGCAGGACATATTACATCCTATCCAGCATCCATCGGGTATTCCCTGTGTAAATATTTTTTTCCATTCATCAGAATGTATTTTAATAGCATCGGGATGACTGCCGAATTTGTAATTATTTGTAGGTAGCAGGTCATGATCATTCATAATTTCTATGAGGTGTGCCGTTCCCACCTGTTTCATTTTTGCCTGTTTGTAGTCGAGTTCACGCATTTCACGGTTAAAACGTTTTCCTCTCTGCATAATAGCTTCCAGGTCGACCACATTATTCAGGTTTCCTTTTACTCCCGGCACTTTGCAGACCAGTGCTTTAATTTTCTTATCACGGAAAACAGTACCTATTCCTCCCCTTCCTGCCTGTTTCATCCTTACAGCTTTTCTTTTAGGATCATAGAAACTGAAATTTAGCATGCCTATCAGAGAATTACCTGCTGCACTACCTGCGGATACTACAGCTACATTCTTCTTATCTTTCTCATCATCTGCATACATCCCGGTCAGTTGCTCTGCCAGCACGTGGCTATCCAGAGCCTCGGCCGGAGCTTCATATATTTCCACCCTGTGATTAATACCGTCGATATATACTATAACGTCATTTTCAGCCTTTCCCTGCAATTCAAGTGAATCGTAACCGGCAAACTTAAGGAAGGGGCCAAAAAATCCCCCTACATTACTGTCCATTACAGAATCTGTCTGGGGTGATATTGATACAACCAGAGATTTACCCGTACCCGAATACTGAGTAATCCCTCCTATCGGCCCGGAAGAGATTATTATCTCATTTTTAGGATCATTCCACGGAGTGTGCGGATCAGTGGCATTCCATAAAAGCCTTAATCCATATCCCTTGCCACCAATGAATTTTTCCTTCATTTCCAGGGGGACATCCTTTTCTTTCACTTCGTTTGTTCCCACATTAACATAAAGTATCTTATCAGTATAGCCCTTATCCAGAGGAACCCAGTCATATGAGAATTCCTTGAGTAACTTATGTTTTTCCTTAATTGCCTGTATATCCATTTGTTATTATTTATTTATTTATTTTATCATACATATATTTATTAAACAAGCACAAGTTATAGCTCAAATATAGAGCATAAAATGACATCTATCAATATGTTACAAAATACATATCGGAAAATAACTGAGAAGTTGATAAAGTTTATAAAGTTAAGGTATGTCAATAGTGGATAATGAATTTTATTTGACAGGATAAAGATTTATTTTTGAGAAAACAATACTGATGGAAGAACCAGTAAAGCATTTTTATAAACTAATAGGTTTTAACAGGACTAATATCAGGGAATATGTCATAGGAGAAAAATATGTAGCTATAATGAACAGCAGTGGCAATATCGGGGTATGCTCAACACTGGGAACGAGGATGAATGACAGTATCCTATCAGGAGGAGTGCCAGACCTCGATAACCCCGTTCACAGGATTATACTGAATGCATATTTTAATTCAATTTGCAATTATGAGCGGGATTACAGTGATATCAAAGATATTTTTGACAGCATTGACTTCAGCAAACATGGCAGGATAGTCATGGTTGGGTACTTTGAGAGCTTATACCAGAAGTTTTGTAAAAAGGGGATTACAGTTGAAGTATTTGACATTCATAAGGAAAGTCATATACTGTCAGATATTTCAAAAATGGAAGAGTCACTATCGGGAGCTGAAATCATAATACTTAGCGGTACAACTATTTTCAACAATACTTTCAATGGTATAGTGGATATAGTACCTGCCGGCTGTAATATTTTTTTACTGGGCCCGTCAAATATATTATCGGAAGAGCTGTTTCGGTATCCTGATATTAAGGTGGTGTTTGGTTCGGTCTTCGGACGAGATGATCACCGGGTAATGGAATTGTTTGGCTCCGGCCATGGCACCAGGGGCGTTCTTCCTTATCTTAAGAAAGTGTATATTGTAAGAGATGACTACAGGCATGAAATTCAATAAAATTAAAGATCATTTAGCCAGTTATACTGTTGGCATAGCGGGAGCCGGCGGCCTGGGATCAAACTGTGCTGTTGCACTGGCACGGAGCGGCATAGGACAACTGGTTATAGCAGATTATGATATTGTGGAGAGCAATAACCTGAACAGGCAATATTATTTCACTGACCAGGTGGGAATGAAGAAAACCGAAGCCCTGAAAGAAAACCTGTACAGGGTCAATCCGGCTGTCAGGGTTGATATACATGATATAAAGCTTACAAGGGAGAACATACCGGATATTTTCAGGGCTTGCGATATTATAGTTGAGGCATTTGACAGTAGTGTCATGAAGGAGATGATCGCTGAAACAGTTCTGGGCGAGTGGCCTGACAAGCCGATCATACTGGGATCGGGGTTGGCTGGCTATGGAAAGACCAACAAGCTTAAGGAGAGAGTAATCGGAAGTACTATTATAATCTGCGGAGATGAGGAGTCAGAAACAGGTGATGACCTGCCTTCGATGGCACCGCGCGTTGGAATTGTTGCTAACATGCAAGCAAATGCAGTTATTGAGATTTTAATGAAAAAGAAGGACCATGAAGATAATACTTAATAACAGGCCTGAAGAATTTGGCATGGATGAAATGACCGTGAGCGAGATGTTAAATATAAAACGGTTTACTTACAGGATGCGTATTGTGAGAATCAATGGTAAGCTCATTAAAAGGGATGAATATAACAAAACGGTTATAAGGGATGGTGATGATGTTCAGATGTTATATCTGATGAGCGGAGGATGATAGAAATATCATTGTTTATTATGCAAATTTGTTTTAGGTTTGCATTATGAATGAATTCTTTAGAAGCTTATTCAACAGGATACCCCCAATATTCAGGAACAGGTATTTTCTTACACTTCTGGTGTTCCTGGTGTGGATAATTATTTTCGATAATAATAATCTTATCCAGAGATATCATTATATGAAAGACCTCAGGCAACTGGAGAAAGATAAGGATTACTACAGGGAAAGAATTGAAGAAGACCAGAGAAAACTGAATGAGCTAAAGACAAGTGATGAGAATCTTGAGAAGTTTGCCCGCGAACAATATTTCATGAAAAGAGATAACGAGGATATATATATCATTGTTGATGATGATGGTGAAAAGCTATCAGAAAATGAAAAAGAGTAAATTATCTCTCCATTCCTCTAAATATGCTCAATAATTCACCCACATCATCTGTTTCGAGCCCCCTTCCTGTTTTCTGAAGTAGTTGAGCTGCTGCTTTCTGTACGGGCATTTTCTCAAGGTAACTGCTCGAATGAACAAAATTAAGGTATTTCACTATCCTGAACATATTAAACCAGTTAAAGAAACGCTTATTGAAAGAGGCAGCTGAGGATGTATTATTTCTTATTTCAGATATTTTTGCCTCCCACTCATTCATCTCGAGGAATTCCCGGAGGCTTTTGTGTAAGCTTCCCAGAAACTCTCCGGCTGTTTCACTGTCACCACCATAAAATATCATTATGTTATCAAAGAGCTCTTTCAGGTATCCGAAACCTGCTATGTCATAGGTAAGATAGTCATCCTTATCTCTTACTAATCTGGCCATCACCGGTCCGGTTCCGAAGGGCACCCTGTATGAGATCCTGGGTGAAGGTATAACTGTAACGGTGTTCAGGGAGAAGTATCCACCTGCGGGTATCATTTTCTGAATAAAATAGAAATCTTCTGCCCCCTGCTTCTGGCTCATTCCTCCAGCTTTAACATATGCTTCAGCCTTTACGGCAATAGCGGAACCCACAGTATGGAACACCCAGGGGAAGCCTGCATATTTCAATGCCTGGAAATAATATCTTAGGTGAAGTTCATACATGCTTATGGCATTATATATCCCGGATGGCATTTCCCCTGTAAGAGGATGTTCAAAATACATCGAACATGCTTTTCGACTGTTCTGCAGATAAAGTTCTTTGTATATTTCCATGAAGTAATTATCCGACACCTGGCAGTCAGCATCAAGGGATACTATCACACCGGAAAGATTATTCAGAAAACAGAAACGTCTGAGGCCTTCATCCATGCCCATTTTCCTTGCCATTCCCACGCCCCATCCGGCGGCCCGTACACCCACATTATGAAAGAGAAGTTTAATAAAACCTTCCTTATTTTTATTTTTCCAGTTTGATAGTTCATTGCATGTGATTTTATTTTGCTCCATCTGAGATTTGTCAGCTTTTGCCGGAGCATTGACAATAACGATAAGCTCCACCTCGCAAGGTGGTTTTTTGCACCTGAGCAGGGAATCAAGGGTAAAAATAATCCCGGGCTCATCGAAGGCCGGGATTATCACTATTATTCCAGTATTTTTTGCCGGTATCTCTGTAAACAATTTTTCGCTTAATGTTTTGTTTACAAGATAATCGGATACAAAATCCATTATTTACTGCCTGTATCTTTGTCGTATTTATAATTAACTCCTGTAAGTACCTCATCTGTGATATCCAGAGCATCATCAGCATACATCAGTGGGCTTCCGAAGCTCTTAGCAAGGATATAATCATAATCATGATCAGCTGAAAACTCCTCCAGGAATTCATAGATATAATCTAATATTTTCCTGTTCATAACCTGTTCTTCTTCGATTAATTGATTCTCCAGTTGATCCCTGAGGTTCAGGAGGTCTTGTTGTTGCTGGAGCAGGTTCTGCTCCATCTGGGCAGCTGTAGCTCTTGTAACCAGGCCCTTACGCACTTTATCTTCATAATCTCGTGCACCTGATTCATATTGCCTGCCTTTTGTATTCAATTCAGCTTCAGAGCTCTGTTGCTTAGCCATTAGGTCCTCCCTCAGATCGAAATACATATCAAAGTTAAGTATAATTGAATCTATTTCGACATAGGCAATATTTCCGCTTGGCATATTCTCTGCAACAGCATGTTCCGCGGCCTCTTCCTTATCATTATTATCCGCTAATTCCCATACCAGAAGAAAGGCTACTGCAAGAATTGACACAATCGACAAAATTAAAGGTAACTTCTTCATCACTAATAATTAATTGGTTAAAATTAAACAGGCAACAAATATAAAGTAATTTAGTGAATTAAGAAAAGTAAGTTCTTAGAATTCCGGGCATGGAACGGCATGAAACATTCTTCTGCGGCTACCAAGTGTTGATGTTAGAAACTCATAAACCAGGGATATTTCATGAGATCCTCCGGTTGAGGCTATAAGGTTTGAAATGGTGAAATCATAGCTATATCCTATATGCAGATTTTGTGTTTTGATACCAATAAGCCCAATAATTGCGTCACCTGCCTGGGAAGTGACGAAAGGAATACCCCTGTACCACAGGCCGAAAATCAACGGATCTCTGTAATAGTATAGTCCAAGGTCTGACTGCCAGAAACGATCCTGGTATTTTATGTTAGCCGCTATTGAAATTACTTCAGAATACCTGTTGAGTAATCTCCCGCGTCGTGATATCTGTATACCGCCAAACATATTTACCTTAACCGGCACATGCGTGTCCCAGTCACCATAGAATGACTGCCTGGGCTTAAGAAGGTGGTCAAAGTTAATACCTCCCCATATCCTGTCATTATAAGCCAGTGCAGAAAAAGCAAAATCCACATCAGCCACTCCCTCAAATGGAGGGGGATAGACCGACGGTGTTGTTCCCCTGGCTGTTATCATGCTATTCCATATAAGTTTGCCATAATTAAGACCGAGGTAGGTAAACTTGAAATTGATGCCGGGGCGGATGTGCCAGTCCTGATTGAGCTGTATATCATATGAATACAGCAGTCCTATATTGGTTGTACTGAGATCACCCGATCCAGCAACATCGTAGGTTGCCAGTATACCTATGCCTGAGCGGAAGTTGGGCATATATCTGTCATAACTGAAGCTATATGTATTAAAAACACCTGATACTGCCGGCCACTGGTTCCTGTAATTTATTGAAATTCTGTTTTCTTCAATAGCACCCGCGAAGGACGGAGCAAGGTAAAGTGCGTTAGCATAGAACTGGGAGAAGTGAGGATCCTGCCCCTTCAGACTAACAGTGATAAAAAGGCTAATTAGAACAATAGTATATTTAATTCTTATTTGCAAGTCCGGTTCTATTTCGGCTATTAAGTACGAAATTAACGAAATGAAATGAATTAAGTTACGTTTTTTGCCTTATAAAATATACAGAAACTAACAAAAGCGAACAACTTTTGAACAATTATATGAATCAGACCAGTAAATATTTAACCTTATTTCCTTATGAAATTATACAATTACCACTTTGGTAGCAGGGTTACATCTCCGCCTTTAACAAAGGATGCTCCATTCTTGAATGTCCCTCTAACCTTCCAGATATATACCCCCGGTTCAGCTTTCTGTCCTTTGTAATAACCATCCCATCCTATCTGGATATCATCCGACTCAAAAACGAGTATTCCCCTCCTGCTGTATATCCGGAGGTTATATGATGTGATACCTGAGTACACCGGATGGAATACTTCTTCCTGCTGGTCACTCCTGGGAGAATAATAGCCACCTGTAGGGCCTCCCTTGTTAGGGACAAAGGCATTGGGAAATTTTATATAACAGGTATTAACCCCGAATGCATTCGTAATAAGCATGCTGTCAACGCATCCATATTCAGATATTACTTTGAGCTTTACAGAGTATGATCCTGGATTATCATAAAAATGAGAAGGTTCAAACTCATTGCTGATATTACCATCACCAAAGTCCCACTCCCATTCATTAGCATTTTGAGAATAATTATAGAAATTTACCTGCTCATCAGGTATGGCCGGATTGCCTTCACTTATTTCAAATCTCGCCACAGGTGGGGGATACACAATTACTTTGCCTCTCTTAATCAATCTTGACCCGTCTTTACCGAAAAGAATCAGTCTCACTTCATAATTACCTTCCTCGTCATATATCCATACCGGATTTTCTTCAGTACTTATTCCCCCGTCATCAAATTCCCACATGCATGAATCATAATTATGCGACTGGTTCTGAAAATAAATACTGAAGGGAGCACAGCCCTTGCTTGTCTCAGGAATAAATTTAGCCACAGGAGCAGGTTCAGTTACAGTTTCAGATACAAATTTATTGTTTACTGTTATCCGGTCAATTTTATTGCGTGATACTGTTTCAGATTCATTGGTCTCTCTTTTAATTGCTTCTTTTATTTCCTTTTCTGTTTCCCATGATTTGCTTTTAAAGTTTCCCTGGGTCTCTGCTTCTTCCTCAGCATCTTTTTCCTTTATTACCACATCTTCACCACTGTCTTTTTCCAGAATAATTCTTTCATGGGTTTCTGACAGTGAATCAGTTCTCATAATAATACCGGGCGTTTCTACTGATACCTGGTCATCATTAACCATCAGTACCGAAACTGTCAGGGCTGTAGCAACAATGAGGCCGGCGAGGTAATAAAAATTGAAGTTGCCGGGCCTGAAATGGAGGAACTCCCTTCGCCGGAGTTTCCCGGAAAAGCCCTGCCAGAAGTTATCAGTAACCGGGTATTCCCTTTCACCGAGCCTGGCCCTGAATAATTCTTCAATATTTTTATATTCCTTCTCCTTTTTCAAGATCAATTCTATTTATAATTCTCGAGTTTCTTACGTAAGAAACTCCTGGCTCTTGAATATTGCGATTTTGAAGTATTTACATCTATATCGAGCATTTCTGCTATTTCTTTATGTTTATATCCTTCTATTGCATACAGGTTGAAGATCATCTTATAGCCCGGAGGAAGCAGGTCAAGCACTTTCTGCAGTTCTTCTGCGGTATATGCTGAATCCTGGATGCTGCTATCACCTGTTTCCCCTGTATAAACCTCTTCAATCTCCACATAATGTTTATGCTTGAGGTTCCTGTGGTAATATGTGATAGCAGTATTGATGACAATTCGCCTCATCCATCCTATAAAAGAACCTTCTCCACTGTAATCTTTAATATTTATGTAAACCTTCAGCAGACTTTCCTGCAGGATATCTTCGGCTTCCGGGACATCGGTTGCATACCTGATGCATATTCCCATCAGCATTCCCGAATACTTCTCAAAAAGTAATTTCTGAGATCGTTTGTCATGTTTCAGACATCCCTCAAGTATCTGCCGGTCACTAATCATTACGGGGACCAAATTATAGACTTCATATAATTAAAAATGGTTGCACAAATTTAACAGCTAAATGGAAACAAATGAAAAAACACTGGCTTAAAAAATCCGTATTATTGACCCAAAATAAATATTTGAACCAGAATTATCCAATTTTGTCCCTTTAATAATATTAACATAATGACAAACGCCATAAATTCGGAACATATTATATTTGGAACATTTTTATATTTTTAAACTCTCATAAATAAATTATTCTAACATGTTTAACAGGATTATTGCTTCAATAATACCCTATTTCCCCAAGAAATTCATCTGGATATTTTCCAAACCATATGTGTCGGGCGAAACAGTGGCTGATGCCATTAGGGTATCCAAAGAATTCAATGCGAAGGGCATTAAGGTCACCTTTGATATTCTTGGTGAATTTATCAAAACCCTTGAGGAAGCCGAAGCCAATAAGAATGAATACCTGGAACTGATAGAAAGGGCAGAAAAGGAAAAGATCGACGGTAACTATTCACTTAAGCCAACCAGTTTCGGGCTTCTGATTGATAAAGATATATGTTACTGGCATATTAAGGAAGTTATTAAGAAAGTATCCGAATATGGCAACTTCGTAAGGATTGATATGGAGGATTCACCGTGCACCGATCTTGAAATTGAATTATTCAGGAAGTTAAAAAATGAATTTCCCGGGAATGTCGGACTGGTATTACAGGCTTATCTCAGGAGGACGCTTGATGACATAAAAGGGATGATGGATCTCAACTCAGAGGAAATAATCCTCAATATCAGGTTATGCAAAGGTATATATGTTGAGCCTGCTGATATAGCATTCAAAAAATATGAAGAGGTAAATGAGAATTTCCTTAAAGAGCTTGAATACATGATCCGGAATAAGGTTTATGTTGGCATTGCCACCCATGACAGGGCACTTATTGAAGGTGCATACGAACTAATCAGGAAATATGATGTCCCTAAAGACATGTACGAATTCCAGATGCTATACGGTGTAACGCCAAACCTAAGGCAGAGCATAGTTGATGAAGGTCATGTTATGAGGATATACGTGCCTTTCGGCAAAGACTGGTTTGGATATTCCACAAGACGACTTAAGGAGAATCCCAAGATGGCCTCACATATAATAAAGGCGATATTTTATAAAGGCTGAAATAAGTTGAAGCGTCGAATTGTGTAATTGTTGAAATGGGGGTAGAGGTCTTGTATGCGAGGTCTCAACGCTATTTATTTTCCAGGTTCTTTCTGTAAATTTCTTTCATCAGCTCGATATCTTTCTGTGAGACCACCGGCTTTGGTGGATCGGGACGTTCGGGCAAACCCCTTGAGAAGTACAGTATAGCAGCAGGTATGGTGAGAAAATTGAATCCCACCATTCTGTCGGAAGGTATAGCTCCTTTCTCGTAAGCATCGAGCATTTGTTTCCGTTTAAGTATTTCATAATTTGCTGAAGGCGCACCAAGCTGCTCCTGGCTGTGCAGGCCCAGGTATGCAGAAGCAGCTATATTATTCCTTGCGTTCCTCAATTCAGGCGTAAGCTCAGGACTCTCCATCATTATCCCCGTGCGTAGGTCAGGAAGCCTGGGAACCACAATAACCTCCCCAACAGCCAGTGTGTCTGACTGCATGAATATTCCTGCCATAAAAGAATTACCAGTAAGTGTATCACCGGGTATAAAAATAAAGTCCCGGTACCCAATATGTGAGAATCTTATTGTATCGTCTTTTCTTATGTACAATGCAAACTCTCCATTCTCATCTGTGGCATTACCAAAGATTTTATTGAGCACAAAGTTTGCATTTGGCAATGGTTCCAGGCTTTTGGCATCCATGACTATTCCCTGCAAGAGTATATAATCATCCTGCACCTTTTGCTGAGCTGTAAGTATGTAAGAGCCCAGCAAAAAGATCAAGAGGGTAATATTTATCCTGTTCTTCATGTTCGTTGCTTACAGGTTAATAATCAGGTCATCAAGTTTTCTTTTTGGTACATGATGAACTCCCTTACCATCTCTCCAGTATTTTATATCATCATTCCTGACTTCATCAATTACTACTTTTTCTTTAGGTTTACCCAGTGCTAGTATTAGTAATATCTCGTAAATGTCAGGTATCTTAAGGTCATGTCTCAGCTCTTTCCTTTTTATTGAACCAATCATGCATCCACCGTATCCCCTTTCGGACGCGCCCAGCATCATGCTCTGGGCAGCTATTCCATGGTCAACTCCGAATGAATTACTAATACTTTTATCGCCAAGAATAATTATATAAGCTGAAGGTTGTTCTCCTTTAACAGGCCCCTCCCAATCTTTGAGGTAACCAGCCCATAATGTTGATGGGAATACCGTATCACACGTTTCCGGGTCATTTATAATAACAAATTTGAGGGCTTGTTTATTTGTTCCTGATGCTGACAGGCGTGCAAGGTTTACCAGGTTAACAAGCAGCTCCCTGTCTATTCTCTCTTCCTGGTAAAAGCGTCTGTAACTCCTGGTTCGAAGTACGATGTCATATATCCCCATATTAATATCTTGAAGCTATTATTTCCCAGTCTATTATTTCCCAGAATGATTTAATATAATCAGGACGTTTGTTCCTGTAGTCAATATAGTAAGCATGTTCCCATACATCGCAAGTAAGGATGGGTTTAAGCCCGTCACGTAACGGATTTTCGGCGTTTGGCTTTTGTACAATTGAAAGGCTGCCGTTATTATTCTTAACCAGCCATGCCCATCCTGAACCAAACAGGCTTGCAGCTGCCGTTCCAAAATCTTCCTTGAATTTTTCAAATGAGCTAAAGGAGGATTTTATAGCCTCAGCCAGTTCGCCTGCAGGTTCTTTCCTGCCATTACCTGAAAAACATTCAAAATAAAAGGTGTGATTCCATACCTGTGCTGCATTATTGAAAATACCTCCATCAGCGTTCTTAATTATTGTGACAAGGTCGGCAGTTTCAAATTTCGAACCCGGTAAAAGTCCATTAAGTTTATCAGCATATGCCTGATGATGCTTACCATAGTGATAATCGATTGTCTCTTCACTTATGTAAGGCTTCAGAGCATCTCTCTCAAACGGTAATTTTGGTAAGTGGTAATTCATGATTTCAGTTATTTTAAAATTATTATTATAAAAATAATGAAATTTTAGGATATAAGGAATAATAAATTAATGGAGTATTGGAACCGAGGAACCTGAGCCCCGAGTACTCGGGGGCGAAGGCTAAAAGCCCAACAAAGCAATATATCGGTCCTAGGCCTTATGGATATGACTCCGTCATTTATCCTCTTCATGCTATAAAGGATAGCAATATGAATATCCTGCCTGCTAAAACCGTTTATTCAAAGGTTGATTAATGCCCTGTAAATATATCTTCCCGTATATGTGATATGGCCTTAAGTTCTTCAGCCTTCTCATAGAGGATCCTGATCGCTTCCCTCCCCCTGTCACCGAGGTCGCGGCTGAATTCATTCACATAAAGGTTGATATGCTTCTGCATGACATCCCTATCCATTGAAGCTGCATATTTACTCACGAAATCATAAGATGACCCGGGGTTTTGATATGCATATTCAATGCTTGAAGCAAGTATTCTGTCGACCTTTGCCGCAATTTCACTTCCAAGCTCCCTTTTTATTGCTATACCTCCCAGTGGGATGGGCAATCCTGTTAGATTAAGCCATTCCTCACCCAGGTCAATAATTTTAAGAAGTCCCTTGTCCCCATAAGTGAACCTGTTTTCATGTATGAGCAAACCTGCATCAGCCTGGCCTTTCACAACAACATCTTCAATATCAGAAAAAAGATACTCTTGTTTATTGGTCAGACCAGGATATAAAATGCTCAATAACAAATTAGCAGTGGTGAACCTTCCCGGTATAGCTACCTTTTTACCCTCGAGAAGAACAGGGTCAGTTCTTCCTGAAGCAACCAGTAAGGGGCCATTGTTAAAACCCAGGGCTGACCCTGAATTTAGCAGAATATAGTCCTCCGCCACCAGGGCATAGGCATGATAACTTATTTTTGTAATATCTGCTTTTGCCCTGAAAGCATTTTTATTCAGTTCTTCGACATCTGTTAGCAAACAATCAAAATCCAGATCACAGGTATCAATTTTCCCGTTAATCATCGCATCAAAGACAAAAGTGTCATTGGGACAGGTTGATATGCCCAGACTAAGAGTTCTCATATAAAATATCATTCAAATATTTATTCAGGGCATCAGACAGCTTATCAAGTGCCAGATCTACATCCCAGGATGATGTATCCCGGGGTCCCACCTTGTTCGACACAGTTCTTATACCAAGGCAGGGAATTCCTTCCCTGTTGCATACATAGTAAGCTGCTGCGCCCTCCATACTCTCAATATCAGGATTATACTCTGATTTAAGGGCTTCCCTTGTTTCCACTGATCCTGTGGCCGTACTCACTGTTATAGCTTTAACCGGAGTGATAGCATGCCTTATTCTTTTCACAATACCCCGGTCAGCATTAAAATTTCCTGAAGGAGTGTAATTATCCTTTATATCTATGCCTGCCTTGTTTAAGGGGATGAATTTCCTGCCATCACACACACCCAGATCAGCAAAGCAGTCTGTAAGCGGGACAACCACTGATCCGGAAATTAAATTTTCACGGAAACTCCCGGCAATACCGATATTAATCAGTAAGCCGGGTTTATCGTTCCTTGCCAGGTAACTCATTATGGCATATACTGTTGCAACAGGCCCTATACCTGTAACAAGCTTAACGACACCTGTTTTCATCCTTTTTCCCTGCAATTTTTCCAGGCAATCCATCTCCCTTTCGGTCGCTGCTATTATTAATACAGTATTGGTCATCCGCAGTATAGAAATTATAAGTAACGAATAAAGATATTGTTTTTCCGGATAAAAAGGTTCAAATTTGAACCAAACAAAAATGTAAGACTATATGATATATCTCACCAGAAGGGAAAGGTTCAGTGCGGCTCACAGGATGTTCAGACCCGATTTCAGTGATGAGAAGAATGCCGAGGTGTACGGACAGTGTTCAAACCCCGAGTGGCATGGTCATAATTATGAACTATTCGTGACAGTAAAGGGTGAAATGAACAAGGAGCTAGGATATGCGATGAATCTAAAAAGACTGAAGAAGATAATCCATGAATATGTTATTGAACCTCTTGATCACAAGAATATAAATACCCAGGTTGATTTTATGAAAGACAAGCTGGCCTCTACCGAAAACATCGCTATAGCTATCTGGGAAATTCTTGAACCGCAGATACGCAAAGAAGGGGTTGTACTACATTGTGTTAAGATAACTGAAACAGAGAATAATTACATAGAATATTACGGATAAAAAATTAGTTATGGAGATAATAAACAATGGCTCGGGTCTGAAAAACGGAGCTGGTTACAGTAAAATAGAATCGTGGAGCGATGAAAAGATTGAAAAGATGGCCGAACTGTACCATGAGATCCTGAAGCTTATAGGTGAAGATGCGTGCAGGGAAGGCTTAAAGAATACTCCGGTGAGGGTAGCAAAAGCCCTGCAGTTCTTAACCCAGGGGTACAACCATAATCCACACGAGATTTTAAAGAGTGCCATGTTCCGAGAAGATTACAGGCAGATGGTCATAGTCAAAGACATTGAGGTCTATTCAATGTGTGAACATCATATGCTTCCTTTTTTTGGTAAGGCTCATGTTGCCTACATCCCCAATAAATATATTACAGGCCTTAGCAAGCTGGCAAGGGTCACCGAGGCTTATGCAAGACGGCTGCAGGTGCAGGAAAGGCTTACCACACAAATAAGAGACTGCATACAGGAAACACTGAATCCACTGGGAGTGGCAGTGGTTATTGAAGCACAACATATGTGCATGCAGATAAGGGGTGTACAAAAACAGCACTCCGTCACTACCACATCAGCCTTTACCGGTTGCTTTCTTGATCACCTGCAGACTCGCGAAGAATTTATTCATTTAATAGGAAATAATTTGCATTAGTATGAAGGCATTTGTTTTCCCGGGACAGGGAGCGCAGTTCAGTGGTATGGGAAAGGACCTTTATGAATCAGATAATAAATGCAGGGAAATGTTTGATAAGGGAAATGATATCCTGGGTTTTAACATTACTGATATAATGTTTAACGGTACAGACAGTGATCTGAAACAGACGAGTGTTACACAGCCCGCCATTTTTCTTCATTCCACAATCCTGGTAGAAGCGCTAGGCAAAAGGTTTGCGCCTGACATGGTTGCCGGCCATTCCCTCGGTGAATTCTCAGCACTGGTAGCCAATCGGGTCTTGCTGTTTGAAGATGCCCTGAAGCTGGTAGCGCAGAGGGCTGATGCAATGCAGAGGGCCTGTGAGTTAAAACCCTCAACCATGGCTGCAATAATTGGCCTGGAAGATAAAACCGTGGAAGAGGTATGTGCATCGATAGATGATATTGTTGTACCGGCCAATTACAATACACCCGGTCAGCTGGTAATATCGGGATCGGTTAAAGGAGTTGACCGGGCTATAGAAATTCTTAAACAACAAGGGGCACGAATGGCCATAAAGCTGGCCGTTGGGGGAGCTTTCCATTCTCCTTTTATGGAGCCCGCCAGGCGTGAGCTGGAACAGGCTATTAATGAGACTCGCTTCTCGGAACCTGTATGCCCTGTTTATCAGAATGTTACAGGGAAAGCAGTGATCAATCCTATAGAAATAAAGGAAAACCTTGTATTGCAACTTACTTCACCCGTGAAATGGACACAGACCATACTTAATATGATACAGGATGGAGCAAAGCACTTTACCGAGCTAGGGCCGGGGAAGGTATTACAGGGTCTGATCAAGAAAGCTGATAATAACGTGATTGTCGAATCTGCAAGCAGCCTTATTTAACTATCCTCTCTAACCGGCTGATTATTGTCATTGGCCTCCTTCCCGGGCTTCATGATAATACCTTTATGTATCCTGCCATCTATTAAAATAATCAGGGGTTCTTCAAAACTTACATGCCTGATATATTCATCCTGATAAACATGAGGGGCATTGTTCAGGAAGTCAACATCATAATAACCATCATTAATGAATGGATTAATGGTAAAATAACCTACCCTGAAAGCTGTTATGTTCTGGAAGAAATGTGTTCCCTGGCTGGGATCTATTCTATAGTCTGACAGACCTGATTCAACAATCGCCCTGGCCTGGGATATATGAGGCCACTTAATAGGTATTCCAAGCCATGGATCAGTTGATCCCCAGCGCCCTGGTCCTATGAGGACATAATTTTTCACTTCTTTTATGAACTTGCTGTTTAAGTTATCCAGCAGGTCAACTATTTTTTCATTATTAGTTGCTTTGAATGACTCGGGCTTAATATATATGAGGTCGTGGATACCCCTTATCATCCCGTTGCCCAGTGCAGAATCGGACATAATTATTGTATCTTCCTTTTTGACATCCGCCAGGCTCACTATCCTGGACTGATCACTTTCTACTATTGGCCTTATTTGCAGGAAGTTAAATATATTAGGCAAACTCGAATCCGTTTCCAGATTAGCTGCAAATTCAATCTCTACCGGGTTACCCATTTCCTTCTGGCCAAGCTGCAGCAGATAATCAAGAGCCTCAGCTAGTGGAAATGAGCTGTATTTAAGTATATTATCAAATGTAATTATACGTTTACCCTTATATGATATCCCCGGTCTTACCATATTATTATTGAGATCGTACGTTGAAGCAACTTTTTTCAATGTACTTTCACTTACCTCATCATTTACTTTTAGCTTTCTAATATTAACCCCGTCATCAACAGAAGGTATGAAGCTATCAGAATCCAGATCAAGGGCATAATATACTTTCTGTGTTTCTTTCAAAGCTACCGCAGGTGAATTCAGCTGTAATATCTTTGCCGGGTATTTAGGTGAGAATCGGAGTGATACTCCCCCGTCCACTATCAGTTTTCCCAGGCCCATTGCAATATTGGCTATACCATCTTCAGCTTTCTCTGAGCCTATAGGGTAAAAGTTTATTGACCTCGCCACCCCCGACAACGTTGGGTAATAAATCCTCCCGTGCTTACTGCCACATATCTCCTGTATGATAATTCCCATTTTTTCTTCGTCAATTACGTTTGACGTTGCAGTCATATAGGCTTTACTGCTCTTATAGTACACAGAGGCATATACTTCTTTTATTGCGTCAGATAGCATTTTGACCATCACGGGGTTATCAGCCACGCGAGGTATCATGTAGGTTGAATAAATACCTGCGAATGGTTGGTAGTGGCTATCTTCGAGTTTACTGGAAGATCTTATGGCCAGCGGTTGTGAACTTGAAACTGTAAGGAATGCATACAGGTCCTGGTATACCCACCCCGGCAATTCAGCCGCTACGAAATTCTTCAGTATTTCTTCATCGGGCAAGTCACTTATTCCAACAGGATACAGGTTATTCCTCTCCATGAACTCATCGAACACGTCGGTACTAAGTACAACTGTCCTTGGTATGGTAATAAGTGTTTCCGGATATTTATTGAATAGTTTTTGTTTCTTTATCAGGCTATTAATAAAAGCAAGGCCACGGGCTTTACCTCCTATTGATCCTTCCCCTATCCTGCTGAATATCTGGTACTCATCAAAGCTGTTACGGTCGAATTTCGCAATCACACCCCTGCCTTTCCCCAGTCTGAAGCTTGAGATAGCCACATAAATAAACCTTCTCATGTCATCCATCGAGTCAAAATCTTCAAGGCTGATAAATTTGAAAAGCTCGGCAACCGGGAAAAGAGCTCTTGCATTCAACCATTTGGAAAAATGGTTTCGTTCAGCATGGTAGAAGAGAGATTTATCAGGCAGGGTCAGCAGTTTTTGCTGAAAACTTTGCAGGTCAGTGGCAATACCTATAGTTTCCATTGTATCAGGGTCTTTGAAGACAAAAGGCCCAAAGGCCAGATTCTGGATAATAAAGTTTCTCAGCTCGATCGACAGGTTCTTTGAATACTTATTCAGGTAGCCCACTTCCATCTCATCTGCAATTTTTTTGGATTCAACATCAGATGACTGGAGGAGGAATGGCATATTAGGATCATCGCTCTTAATAATTTCACAAAGGTCAATCCCGGCATCAACCTTGTGAACGCCATCTTTCCTGTATGATATATCTGATATTACCCCCAGCACATTATATTTATACTTCTTGTATATTGACATGGCATCCTCATAACTTGTTGCGAGCAATATCTTTGGTCTGCCCCGCATTTTGAGCATTTTCTGGTGTGGATTCAGGGCTTCCTGCTGAAAATCCCTGGATTGTGCAAGGACTATTCTGTAAAGGTTGGGCAGGTAGGTTGATATATATCGTATTGAATCTTCGACAAGAATGATAGCCTGCACACCTACCACATCAATATCATGCTCCGCGTTCATCTTGTCTTCGAGGAGCTTGATAATAGCCAGCAGCAGGCTGGCGTCACCAAGCCAGCAGAAGACATAATCCACCGCACTGAGATCTTCTCTCTGTAATCGCAGCGATACTTCACGGGAGAAGTATGTCAGGGCAACAATGGGTATGGCCGGGCAACTGGCTTTTATTTTTCTTGAGATGGCAAATACATCTTTCTCTCTGAAGTTGAGCATGGAAATAACAAGGTCAATTTTTTCCTCGTTCAGGATTCTCATGGCCTCCTCTTCGCTGTCGGTCTGCACAAAAGAAGGCGGATACCTCAGGTTAAGTGATACATACTCATTGAAGATCTGTTCATCGATACGGCCATCTTCTTCGAGCATGTAATTATCATAATTACTGCATATAACCAGTACCTTATGTATGCGCCTCTGCATTAAAAGGTTAAATGAAGTATCACTAAAGTCATACTTCTGCAATTCCATTATTCCTTCAATAATTGCCATATTAACTACATTCAGAACATTCAACAATTGAGATTCTTTTCTTACCGTCCATCCTTATTATCAGGGGAGACTTGAATCGAACATGCCTGAAAAAATCGCCTTCACTCACCACTTTTTCTTTCTTGAGTCTGTTCCATTCAACAAACTCATCAGATGATGCCTGATCGATAGAGAAGTATCCAACATTCATTGATGTAACATTATGGAAGAAGTGGGAGCCAAGGGATGCATCCAGGGGAAAATCGGGCAGGCTTACTTCAACAATGACCTGGGCCTGAGATATCTGTGGCCAAACCACAGGCACACCAATAAAGCGGTCCCTGGTACCCCATCTTCCGGGCCCAATCAGTATATATTTTTTTCCCTGGGCCAGCATTTTATCATTTATAGCATCTATTTCGGCTGCCATGGCCTCTGTACGGGTGTTATCAAATTTCTCGGGATCGACGAATACAACATCAGTTATATCAGTCAATTTCCCGTTGCCCATGCTTTTTCTTGATATAAGCAGACACTTATCCTTGTTTATTTTTCCCAGGTTTATATTGTATCCTGCACCACTTCCGACAAGGGGTTTAACCTGCAGCAGGTAAAATCCTGCCTTTCCATTTTTATCAAGTTTAAGATCAACTGCATATTCAATTTCTACCGGGGTGCCAAATGCTTCCTTCACCACGTCAAGTACTGTTGTTATTGTTTCGGCCAGTGGAATGTATTCATACCTGAGAATATTGGCAAAGTTAACCACTCTCGGGCCCGGGGAATCTATCCCGGGTTCAATGGTGTCATTATCCGGGTTATACGCGGAAGCACAATGTTTAAGTGTGCCATGCCTCTCAGAATCAGCTATATCCAACCTCACCAGGCCAGCACTTTCTCCTTCGAGCAGGTTTATTTTTTCCTTTTTCATGTCCACGGCATAGAAATAAACCTGGGTGTTTTTTGAGATATCTTTCTGTGACATTATATCAAGAGACGGATATGCCGGTGAGAAACGGTATGCCTTTTCTCCTTCAACCACGTACTGACCCAGGCCCACGGCAGCCATTGCAAATCCCTCATCCGGTTTCATATGAGCAACGGGGTAGAAATTATATGACTGTGCTGTGCCGCTGATATGGGGATAGAAAGCATCTTCGAACCTGTTTCCCACAACTTCCTGAAGCACTATAGCCATTTTTTCCTGTTCGATCATATAGTTTATAGCTTCAAAATATGTGCGTGCGCTCTTGGAATAAATGGAAGCATAAACCAGTTTTATTGCATCCATGACAATCCTGAGCCTGATGTCAAAATCAGGATTATTATTTGGCAGAAGGTATGTGCCAAATATCCCTGAGAATGGCTGACTCATTGAATCTTCAAAAAGGCTTGATGATCGTATGGCTATGGGCTTATTCATTAGCTTCATGAATGATCTAAGCTTTTTCTCCAGGTTATAGGAAAGGTTACTGTTCAGGAATTTTCTCTTAAGTTGCTCATAGTCTTTTTCTTCCTTTATAACCTGTCGTAACTTATTTGTTTCAATAAACAGGTCAAACTCATCTGTACCTATTATTATTGTAATAGGGCTTTTTATATTTATTCCCGGAGTCAGCTTGCCCAGCTCAAACCCATATATCAGTGTATTTATGAAAGCCAGTCCCCTTCCCTTTCCTCCCAGTGACCCACTGGCCAGGCTCACCACGTTTGTTTCATCTATTGCTGCCGATTCCACATAGTTTACCACCTTACCCTTATCCAGCTCACGTCTGCGCTTTGATATAAGGTCAAGAAGGAAATTCCTCAGTTCACCCAGGTCAGAAAAATCACTTATTTTCATCGGGTTTATAATTTTGGCAATCTTAACCTCTCCCCTGGCCATAAGCCAGAGAGAGAAGTGATTTTTCATTGCATGATAAACCAGTGAATCCTCGGGTATGGTTTTAAGATATTGTTCAAATTCATTCATTGATTTGGCCACGGCAATCTGTCTTCCCATATTGTCACGGTAAACAAAATGACCAAATCCCAGATAGTAGTTAATGAATGATTTCAGGTCCTGCAGCAGGCTCTGGGAATTTTTATTTATAAAGTTAGATTTGAGTGAATGTGCAAATTTTGAATTCTCAGGGTCCGATGATTGCAAAACGGTGGGAAGATTAGGCAATTCACTCTTTACATATTGAATAAACTCGTACCCGGCCTTATCATATAATTCATTCTCTTTGGGGAATCTCATATCAGAGATGACACAGAGCATATTATTTTTATACCTGTCAAATATTGACATCGCCTCTTCGTGGCTTGTAGCAAGCAGTATTTTGGGCCTTGCCCTCATTTTCAACACTTTATACAGCTCATCCGTGCTCACATCTTCGATCAGGTGTTTTGTTTGTTCCATCACCAGGGTGTACAATGTAGGCAGGTAGTTGGAGTAATACTCTGCTGAATCTTCTACAAGCAGGATAACGCGGGTCAGTCCTTTCCTGGTATCATTTTCAACATTGACCCTGTCTTCAAGCAGCTTCACCATGGCAAAGAAAACCCTTGTTTCACCCGTCCAGACAAAATAGTCATCAAAAGGGAATCCCTTGGCTTTTTTATTTTTTATGTAAACCACATCACCGGGATTGCTCAGGAGCAAGAAGGTTGGTATATAAGGGTACTTCTGTTTTATCCTCAGGCATAATTTCATAGGACTTTCCCTTTCCACTCCAAGCATTACAATAATCAGATCGAAATGTTTGGATCTCAATCTCTCCATTGCTTCTTCCAGTCCTGAGACACCTGTAACCCTCGGCATTGAAGTAAGGTTAAGCTGGTGATATTCGCCAAAAATATATTCAGAGAACCTGCCCTCACCTTCTATTGAATATGCATCATACAGGTTAGCCACCAGTAATATTTCCTTTACCTTGAAGGGCATCAGGTCATGAAAAATATCCCTCTCAGCATTGTAACGTTCAAGAAATCGCTGCAGGAGCTGACGAGATGAGGTCCCGGGCATAATTTTATCTTCCATCGTCACCGGCTCAGGGATATTCATCATTTCCTTTGCCAGGATACTGTTTATAAAGCCTGTCAGGAGGCTTGCCAGGTTCTCAATAAGATCTTTCTCCTCTTCAAGGAAGGGCCCAAAATCAAGTGTTTCGAATTCCTTGGTATAGAATATCTCTATTGATCCCTTTATAGTATTTATAGTGTTAAACTCCTGTCTGAGCACCCATTTCGTTTCCTCGAAATTTGTGGTCATGAATATCCTGTTACCAAAGGTTATCCTTGCTGCTGTAAACTCAGGGTATTGCCAGGCTGGTGGCAATGAATGAACAACTTTCTGCAATGTTTCATCAATTGACTTTCCTTCCTTAAGGATAGCAGTAGTACGGTTTATACATGCTAGTTCCTTAAGTCTTTCTTTCTGCTCATGCAGTAATTGTTTGTATCCATTATCCTGACCTGTATCCATATTAGGGTATCGTTTTAAACTACTTAAAGATACCTCTTTATCAAATAAAAAAAAAGGTGTCCCATAAGAACACCTACGGATAATGTTGTCACCAAATAACTATTTTGATTCCCAGGTTGAACCTGATCTCAGCAGTTCGTCTACATTTTTGATTTGTCTGTTTTTCTGCACCTTGCTTATCTGTCCTTTGACTGCCATATCATATGTAGGAGCTGAAACAGCGCGTATCACTCCAAGTGCTACAGGAAATCCGGGATTTCTCATATTCGCAAGCATGGTATGCATCCCCGGATTATTTTCTTCAGCATCGTGTACGATGATATCCTTCTCTGTTGTACCGTTACCAAGTTTAACCACTTTCAGTTTCAAACCATCTAGTTTAAGGCCTTTGTCCATATTTTTCCCAAAGATCATTGGTTCACCCTGCCTTAGAATAATTAAACAGTCATCTCTTGTTTCGCGGTCAGTCAGCTGTTTATGCACCCCGTCATTAAAGATCACGCAATTTTGCAGTGTTTCAACAACACTTGCTCCTTCATGCAATGCAGCCTGTTTATACACCTCTGTTGAGAGTTTCACATTAGAATCGATGGTTCGGGCAAAAAATTTACCCTTGGCTCCAATTACCAGTTCACCCGGTGAGAAAGGTTCCTCCACGGTACCATATGGTGATGTTTTTGTAAGGGCTCCTTTCATTGAAGTTGGAGAGTACTGTCCTTTAGTAAGCCCGTAAATCTGGTTATTAAAGAGGATAATGTTGATGTCAATATTACGCCTTATAGCATGAATAAAGTGATTCCCCCCGATGGCCAATGCATCTCCATCGCCGGTAATCTGCCACACGCTCAGGTCAGGGTTTGCCACTTTTACTCCCGTTGCTATTGCGGATGCACGGCCATGAATACTATGAAACCCGAAGGTGTTGAGGTAATAAGGGAAGCGTGAGGAGCAACCTATACCGGAAATAAAGGCAAATTTCTCTTTTGGAATCTTAAGTTCGGCCAGAGTCCTGGTAACTGCAGCAAGTATGGCGTGATCACCACAACCCGGGCACCACCTGACTTCCTGGTCGCTTTTAAAATCACTTGGGCTAAGATCTGCTACTTCTTCATTCATGATTTATTCCTCCAATAGCTTAATACACTTTTCTTTTATCTCTTCGCAGGTAAAAGGCAATCCATGTACTTTATTTATTTGTTTAAATTTGAAATCCTCGAATTCCATTCTAAGGTATCTTACGAATTGCCCTGCATTCAGTTCAGCTACCACCAGCTTTTTAAAACTTTTTAATACTTCAGCTGTGTTGGCTGGCAACGGGTTTATGTAGTTAAAATGAGCGAGACTGATATTTTTTCCTTCTTTTCTCAGTTCTCTTACTGCGGTAAGCAAGTGTCCGTACGTTCCTCCCCAGCCTATCAGTAACATTTCACCCTCATCATCACCATAAGCTTTTATATTTGGTACCCTGCTTACTACCCTGGCAACCTTTTCGGCTCTCATATTTACCATATACTCATGGTTCTCAGGTATATAAGAGACAGTACCCATGACAGTCTTTTCCAGTCCTCCTATTCTGTGTTCCCTTCCTTTTGTTCCGGGCACAGCCCATTTTCTACTCAGTTTTTTCTTATCTCTTTCATATGGAATGAACTCATCGTCACCATCTTTTACCAGTGGAGGTTTAATTTCCGGTAGTGAATCCATAGAGGGTATTTTCCATGGTTCAGAGCCATTAGCCAGGAATCCGTCTGTAAGAAGTATTACCGGCACCATATGCTCAAGGGCAATAGTTGCCGCCTCAAAAGCATATTTGAAGCAGTTGGAAGGTGTGCTTGCAGCAACAACTACCACGGGGCATTCCCCGTTGCGCCCATAAAGTGCCTGCATTAGGTCGGCCTGTTCCGTCTTTGTCGGTAATCCAGTGGATGGCCCACCCCGCTGGACGTTGACTATAACTATTGGAAGTTCTGTCATTACAGCCAGTCCAATTGCCTCTGATTTAAGGGCAAGACCTGGACCCGAAGTGGATGTAACAGCCAGCTTACCTGCAAAGCTTGCACCTATAGCGGTGCAAATACCTGCAATCTCATCTTCAGCCTGGAAACTTTTTACGCCAAGATCTTTCCTTGCAGCCAGGGCTTCGAGTATACCTGTTGCCGGAGTAATGGGATATGATCCTATGAACAATTCAAGGCCTGCTTTCTCAGCTGCTGCAAGTAAACCCCAGGATGTAGCCGTATTGCCATCAATAGTCCTGTAAAGGCCTTTTTCGATCTTTGCCGGGCTAACCTTATATACAGGAGTCATTGCCTCAATTGTTTCAGCATAATGATATCCGGCTCTTAAGACCGTTGAATTAGCTTCAATAATCCTTGGTCGTTTACTGAATTTGGTCTTGAAATAATCTTCAGTATATTCAAGCTCGCGACCGAACAACCAGTAGACCATACCCAGGGCGAACATGTTTTTAGTACGAATTACCGTTTTGGGATCAAGACCTTTATCTTTAAGAATCTCCTTTACAAGAGTAGTAATCGGGGCCGAAATAATATTAAAGCGGTCAAGATGATCTTCTTTTATAGGATCTTGCTGGTAACCTGCTTTTTGAATATTTTTTTCGGTAAAATTATCTTCATCAATAATGACAGTACCTCCTTCGCGGATAAATTTAGTATTTGCTTTAACAGCTGCCGGGTTCATTGCTACCAGCACATCCGCGTAATCACCGGGTGTATTTACTTCAGAATGCCCTACATGCACCTGGAAACCTGATACTCCGCCCACAGTACCCTGGGGAGCTCTTATCTCAGCAGGATAATCCGGAAAGGTAGAAAAGTCGTTACCAAAAAGGGCAGATGTATTGGAAAATAAAGTCCCGGTAAGCTGCATTCCGTCGCCTGAATCTCCTGAGAAACGTATGACAACCTCATCTCGTTCGATGACACGCTCACTCTTACTCATAGTTATATTTTAATAATTCACTATACTAGAACAATTCGATATGGTCTAAAAAAAATGCATACGAAGACCTTTTATTTTCATATGCATTAGGGAGTACTAATTATGCCTTTCTTATTAGTTTCGATAGTCTAAAAATAATTGCAGTTGCTATTGCTACAAAATTAAGTAAATTCATTTGTGAAAATTCAACAATTAAGCATTTTTTTAAACATGATTTTAGTCATGTTTTTCAATGTTTTAATTCCAGATATCCGCCACAGTCAAATTAACATCGCCGCCTTCAAAAAACATTCTGGCTATTTTTTCAAAATATGTCGTATAATCAGATACAAAGAATTTGTCCGCTCCTGTTCTTTTTCCACTGTTAAGAAGATTATTCGCTTCAAGTTTTTCACGCAGATCCATCGCAACAACCCTGGCCGAATCGACTACCTCTATATCAAAATTATAGAATTTGTTTATCTGGTTCCTTATCAGCGGGTAATGGGTACATCCCAGGACCAGTGACTGTATCCCTTCCAGTTTTTTATCAGAGAGATAGCTCCGGATTATCGCATTTGAAATATCGTCAAAAATAAAACCTTCCTCTATCATAGGCACAAGCAGGGGTGTGGCAAGTGATACAATATCAGTACCGGGAGACTTCTCACTGAAACCCAATTCATATGTGCCACTGCTTATTGTTCTTTTTGTTCCTATAACCCCGACCCTGGAATAATTTCTTTGTGCCATATAATCGATTACAGGGCTTATCACATCCAGCAGCAATACTTTTTGTGCGTATTCGCCTTTCAGCACCGAATAAGCAGAAGCGGAAGCCGAGTTACAGGCTATAAGTATAACTTTAGCACCATGATCAAGCAGGAACTCCGTTATTTTACGGCTATAATTAATTATAGCTCCTTCGGACTTATCGCCATAAGGTAAATGAGCGGTATCACCAAAATAGACAAGTGTTTCATCCGGCAGGATCTGCTTGATGGCATGAGCAACTGTTAATCCGCCCACCCCTGAGTCGAAAACACCGACAGGTCTATTAGTCAGGCTTCTCATAATGAAAAAAATGACCACCCGTCATGGATGGCCACCAGTATTATATTAATAATATTTACTCTATCCCAAGCTTGGTCTTCACCTTATCCATGATATCCTCACTTTTTGCCTCATCAAAATAGACAATTGAGCCACGCGAGATATCAAAAATATAGGTAAAACCATTTTCCCTGGCTACATCTTTAATAGCTTTCTCAAATTTCTGAATAACAGGTTGCATTAGCTCAGCCTGCTTGTTCTGAAGCTGCTGATCGGCATTCTGCTGGAAATTTGTTATTCTCTGCTGCAGTCCCACCAACTCTTCTTCTTTAGTCTGGCGGACAAGATCGGAGAGTTTATCTGCTTCATTTGTATAATCATTTAACTTATTATTGTATTCAACCTGCATTATTTCGAGAGTATTTTGCAGTTCAGTCTGCAGCTCCTGCATTTGAGTAATTATCGTATCCCTCTCTGGCATCATCGAAAAAAGTTGATCAGAATCGATATGCCCGAACTTATATTCCTGTGCATTTGCATTCTGGCTTATCGAGAAAATCATCGCCAATGCCAGTAATCCAATTAGTCTTTTCATTGTTCTCTTTTTAATTTTATTTTATCCTGCAAAAGTAGTTAATTAATTCTTATAACCTAATTTTTCAAGTACTTCATCACTAAGATCATATCTTGGATCTGTATACAACATATTCATGCCTGCCGATGTATCGAAAATGACTGCATAATTACCACTGGCTGCAATTTCTTTGATGGCATTATATATTTCATCCTGGATGGGCTGAATAAGTTCCTGCCGCTTTGCATACAGTTCACCTTCAACGCCAAAATATTTGTTCTGGAGTTCCTTTGCTTCCTGTTCTTTATTAATGATTTCTTCCTCACGTTTAACTTTAGCTTCACGTGAAAGAAGCACGACTTCATTCTGGTAGTTTTTATACATTTCTTCTACCTTATTATAAGCGTCGGTAATTTCCTGCTCCCAGCCTTTTGACAGTTCATCCAGTTTTTCCTGTGCTGCTGCATAAGATGGGATATTATTCAGGATATATTCAGTGTCGACAAATGCATATTTCTGTGCCACGGCTGTGCCTGCCAGAAATATCAAAGCTGTAAAAAGTAATGTTATTTTCTTCATGAGTAATAATTTTTAATTTCTAAAATTGTTGCCCCATTACAAAATGGAACTGTGACCCAGCTACATCCTGTCCGGGTACAGGGTCAAAACCATAAGCCCAGTCAATACCCAGCAGCCCAAACATTGGCAGGTTTGCTCTTAAGCCAAAGCCGGCGGACCGATGCATCTTGAAAGGGTTAAATTCTTTAAGTTCGTACCAGGCTTTCCCTGCTTCAAGAAATGTAAGCAGGTATATTGTTGCCTGGGGATTAAGGGTAAGAGGGTATCTGAATTCAAACGTGAGTTTCGAATAAACGTTACCCGCATAAACCCTTTTATTATCTTTAATCAATGTTGGTGTAAGGCTTCCATTTTCATATCCCCGCAGTGCTATGACATCACGGCCATAAAAACTATAACCTGTCATTCCATCACCACCCAGGTAGAAATTCTCAAAAGGTGAGGGTCCGATATCTTTGTTATAATTTCCGAGATAACCAAATGACACCCGGGTATTCATAACAAATTTATCAAATAGCTCGTAGTAGTAATCTCCTTTGAATACCCATTTATGGAATTCTATCCACCTGTATTTTTCCTGGTCGGTGGCATCTGAATAATCTTTCCCGTTAATCAATGAATAAGGGGGAGTAAGCTGCAATGACAGGCTGAAGGAAGACCCGCGGCGGGGGTATATCAGGCTGGGAGCTGTGGAGAACCTTGTTAGCCTTGTTGTCAGGGTCATCAAATTGGCTTCACCATTCCGGAACAAGAAATTATAATAATCATAATTAGTAAGACTATATTTCTGGTAGCCCAGTTCAGCATAGAGACTGAAGAAGTCATCGGGCCATGCCAGTCGTTTACCAAGTCCTGTTGACACACCGTCGATGATCATCGACTGCCTGCTTTCCACTCCTTTTTTATCTCCATTGGTCATTACTGACCTGTAAGCAGATACTGTGAATGAATTTGGTTTCTCGCCACCCAGCCATGGTTCCATAAATGATATATTATATGACTGGTATATTCTTCCGTTTGATTGTGCCCGTAGACTCAGCGATTGACCGTCGCCACTTGGATATGGTCTCCATTCGGAAGGCTTGAAGAAATTCTTCATCGCAAAATTATTGAACCTCACGCCCACTGTTCCGACCAGCATCCCTGCTCCCCATCCACCTGAGATTTCAAACTGGTCATTGGCAGTTTCTTCAAGTGGGTATTCCAGGTCGACAGTACCTTCAGCCGGGTTCATAAAAGGCTGCGGGTTAATCTTTTCAGGGTCGAAATGACCTAGTACGGCCACCTGGCGAGCCGATCTTATTATAGCATCCTTACTGAAAAGGTCTCCCGGCCGGGTATAGAGCTCACGTCTTACGACATGTTCATTGGTACGCGTGTTACCCTTTATTATAACCCTGTTAAGGGTTGCCTGTTCGCCCTCATGTATTCTTATTTCAAGGTCAATGGAATCATTCTCGATATCAGTCTCAACAGGTATAAGGCTTGAAAAAAGATACCCGTTATTCAGGTAAAGGGATGATACAGCATCTTCATCATAGTTCAGTCTTTCGTTAAGCAGTGTCTGGTTATATACATCGCCTTCGTTAATATTAAGCACCTGTGTAAGAAGACCTTTGGGGTAAATACTGTTACCCACCCATTCGATGTCACCAAAATGGTACTGTTTACCCTCATCCACCATTATAGCCATCACCACTCTTTCTTGAGTAAGATCCATAATGGTATCATTCAGTATCCTGAAATCGCGGTATCCGTTCTCGTTATAGAAAGTAACAAGGCTTTCCTTATCTTCTTCATACTGATCTTCAACATACTTTGAAGCTTTGAAAATATTCAGGTTCTTCTTCTTTGTATTTTTCATCACCCTCCTGAGCCTTTTGTCGGGGAATGCTTCATTACCCTCGAATACTATATCGCTTATCTTAACCCTTTCATTTTTATCGATATGAACATTCAGTTTTATACTGTTCGGGTTTACAGGATCATCTTTCTGGATAATTCTTACTTCAGTATTAAGGAATCCCTTTTCAATAAAATGATCCTTGACTATTGATATTGTACTTGAAAGCACATGGTCGGTTACCTGGCTTCCGCTCATGAGGTTAACCTTTTCGGTTATATCCTGCACTTCGTTTTGCTTTAAACCGAAGTATTCAACGGATGAGATGCGTGCTCTTTCCGCGAGGTAGATGTCCAGAAATATTGTATCTGAACGGATACTTGTAGCGGTTATTCTTACGTCTGAGAACAGGCCCTGATCCCAGAGTTTTTCTATGGCTTTGGTTATCACATCACCCGGCACCAGTATACGGGAGTATTTCCTCATTCCTGAGAGGCCTACGATAGCATTAATATCCAGATATCTGACACCGGATACAGTTATATCACCCACCACATACTCACCCGGGTCCATGTAGTTCATAATCCTGGTGCTTTCCTGGGCCCACACTTCCACTGGAATGATAAAAAATATACCAACTGCAAATGATATAAAGAATCTTCTTAACATATCAGTTTCCGTTTTTATGCACCTGTTCACTAGTTTTTCCAAATCTTCTTTCTCTTTTCTGATATTCAATCAGGGCCTTATATAAATCTTCTGTACCAAAATCAGGCCAAAGTGTTTCGGTGAAGTATAATTCACTGTAGGCTATCTGCCAGAGGAGGAAATTGCTTATGCGTACCTCCCCGCTTGTTCTTATCAGTAGTTCCGGGTCGGGTATATTCCTGGTAGTAAGGAAATTTTCGAATATTTTAGCATCAATATTAGCAGGGTCTATTTTCCCTTCTTTTATTTTATATGCTATATCCCTTACGGCTTTTACCATTTCCCACCTGGAGCTGTAACTGAGGGCAACAACCAGTGTCATCCCATTGCATCTTGATGTTTGCTCAAGTGTAAAATCCAGGCTTTCTCGTACACCACTGGAGAGCCTGTCGATATCACCAATAACTTTAAGGATGATATTATTATCAATAAGTCTCTTTGTTTCATTATTTAACGAATTGACCATCAGCTCCATAAGTGCTTCTACTTCTTCCCATGGCCTGTTCCAGTTCTCGGTCGAGAAAGCATACAATGTAAGGTATTTGATTCCCAGTTCAGCTGATGCTTCAATAATCTCTCTTACTGTATCAACACCTCTTTTATGGCCAAAATTCCTGTCTTTGCCTTTTTGCAATGCCCATCTTCCATTACCATCCATAATTATGGCAACGTGCCCCGGAAGGCTTTTAAGATCTATTTGATTCTTAAGAGACATTAATTTCTTTTTCTTTTTCTATCATTCCAATAATCATCATAAGCCGGGCAACTTAGCATATTATGAAACATTTTCCATGTAAATGTAACTCCCGTAAACATATACCAGTCATTATTATGAGTCCAGGTATGATGATCAGGGTCGATATTATTTATTAAGCCGTCAAAGTTATCATAAAATGTTTTACGAGCGCCATATTCCAATTCTAATCCCAAATTTTTATAAATATTTACCTTTAAACCTACCGAGAGGGGTATAACAGGTGTAATGATCATTTTATCCCTGCTCAGCAAGCATGCTCCTGCCCCCACAGCAAAATAAGGTGAATAATCCCACCATTTACCTGTTGTTGTGTATGGTAGAAAGTTGAACTCGAACTGAACGGCCCATTCCAGCAAAGAAGACTCAAATGAAGCAGCTCTTGCCTGCTGGAAATCATTATTGAAATCCAGGTCATTTGCCCTGATTTTCCCGTAGTAAATATTTGTTCTCAAAGCATGCCTGGGGTGGAAATTATACCTGTAGATTATACCAAATGCAGGTGATGATCCATAGAAGAATGCTTCGGGGTTAATATCCCCCATATAATATGAAATCCCTCCGAAAACGCCATAATCTGAATTTTTCTGAGCGTTCAGAGGCATAACAAAGACAAATAGAAAAACAAGCCAAAAATACCTCTTCATTAATTAGTATATTCCGTATTTATCACTTTTAGTACTTCCTAAAAGACGGTAATCCTTTTTCCGTTGTTTTCAGTTTATGAGTATAAACGAAAGTCATAAAGTAATAAACGTCATTACGGCTTGAAAATTGCGAGGTATAGCCATCAATATAATCAGAAGTGGTATATCTAAGCCCAAAATCGAAACCAATCATTGAATTAGGTTTTAACAGGTAATTGAATCCTAAGCCAATGGGAACTACCAGTGCCACACCGGAGTTTTTGATATCACGTTCCTCCAGAGCTTCATTTGGTTTTGCGTTATAGACAGCCGCCCCCAGCCCTGTATAAACATATCCGTCGAGGCGGGCTATCACTGAATTGAATATTTTTTCCCCCTTAATAAAGCGGTAACTGTTTTCAGCATTATTTTTAAGAAAATAATATTCACCTTTTACCAGGGGTTCAAATAATGATATTGATGATTCATATCCCCTGCTTTCGTTACTACCCTTTACATCTGAGGCGTGCATCAAGCCATAGTCCAGGTCTAATGCTAGAGAAAATTTTTCCTTGACCCTGTAACGCAAACCCGCCTTAATATTAAAGCGTGTTTGCTTAATCATAAGGTCTTTTAACCCGAGGACATTTTCCCCGATGCTAAAACCTCCGATATCACCAAATACCTGTGTTGTACCTATTCCACCATAAACTTCATAACGCCTAAGTTTCCACAACTGTCCGTTGGTAACAGGATAGATAAAAATGAACAATAACAGTAGCAGGAAAACCCGTTTCATAACAATATTATAAATTATTACTGATACAAATATAATAATCCAATAATAACTATCCTAAAAGAATTATTGAAAAAGAGTATTAGTTACGCCTGTCAGCACCCCACATTAATTTATTTCTCAAGGTACTAAAGAAGTCTTGGCCTTCAACATTTATGGTTTTTATGGTATAGTCTGATTGTCTTATGACCAGCTCACTGAAGAATGGTAGCCGCACTGATCTGAAATCACAGGTCGCGAGGTATTCAGGGCTCCTTCCTTCCACTTCCATACGCAGGCAGCTGGTACCTGGCAGGACTATCGGCCTGACACTAAGGGTATGAGGTGACAGTGGAGAAATTATTATACTTTTATCAGCAGGTGACAAAATAGGACCACCGGTACTCATATTATATGCAGTCGATCCTGTGGCTGTTGAGATAATCAATCCATCCGACCAGTATGTATTGAGGTATAGATCATCCACGAATACCTTCACCCTGATCATATTAAGATCAGCCTTCTGTATGGTTATATCGTTTAGTGCCACATTTGATGATCCCATAACACCATAAGGTTCAGAAAGTTCAATCAGGTGGCGGTCGATAAGGCTATATTCACCCCTGATAATCTTTTCCAGCGACCCGGCTATATCATCATGAATATTCGCTAAAAACCCCATTCTTCCAGCATTTACTCCAGCAATAGGTATGCCTGAATCTCTTACCTGCAAAACAGTCTCAAGGAAAGTGCCATCACCTCCCACGCTGAGAACGAGGTCCGGCTTGATATTTTCACTGTAGATATTTTTGAATATCCCGCATGAGCCAGGGTTGATGGCCTTGGTTAGTTTTTCATGCAATAATATGTTTATATGATGGGGTTTAAGAACCGAGATAATATTATTCAGACATTCAGCTGTTGTTCTACCATTGTCAGATCCGAAAATTGCAATCTCTTTAAGCATTAACTATGTTATTTTAAATATCCAGGTAACGCATGAAGGAGTCGAAGCGGTCAGAATAGAAACTATCCATATCATCCTGGTCACCATGCCAGGCTGTCACATCGTATTCAAAACGTTCAAATGTCCTGATTACTGGCATCAGGTTATTTGTATTGAGCTTAAGCGTCACTTCCATCCTCGTTGAATCAGGGGGCGATGAAATATACAGGTTCAGAATTTTTGCATCATTGCTCTCTACTATCTGGGCTATCTGGGTCAATGAATAATCATTCTGTAATATATCAAGAACGATAAGTCCGCCGGGCTCTTTAAGTGATGACATGTCAGCCAGTTGTTCGATCAGGTCGCTAACCAGGATTACGCCTTTGTAATGATCATGATCATCCAGAACCGGCACTAATGAAAGCTTAAGCCTGGCAGCAAGGCTTATTACATCAAATATATGCTGATCCATCCGTACAAAAGGTTTTATTAAAGAAAGACTATGATTGCCTATGGGTTGTTCAGCATCATTCATGTCGTAAATATCAGTGTCTGAAATTAATCCAAGGAAATCAAGGTTATTTACTATTGGCAGATGCGAAATGCGGAATACCTCCATCCAGTTAAGAGCTTTCTGCCCGGTATCAGATGTTCTCAGTTCAGATACTACTTCTGATATAAGTTCTTTACTTCTTCCGCTTCCTTTATCTGTCATTAAACAACCATCTAATGAATCCGCCAAAAGCCAATTCACTCCGTCTTGCTGAGAGATGATAACCTGTCCTGGTGCACCG
>CAZSJH010000005.1:0-39963 GCA_964607105.1 uncultured Rikenellaceae bacterium
TAGACCCCTGCATTAACTGCCCCTGTTTCAACACCCTGGTTACCCCGGCCTCCTGCAACACCCTCATTTGCATTGGTGTCAGAGCCTCTGGCATTAGCTCTTTCCAGTGCATCCCTTGTTCTGTTCCTTATATCGGTGGTCATGCGCTCTTGCTCTTCATCCAGCTTTCTTTGTTCAGCTTCTTCAGCTTCCCTCCTCAGACGTTCTTCCTCGAGCTGCTGACGAATCCTTTCGGCTTCAAGGGCTTCCTTCCTGCGTTTCTCAGCCTCAGGATCAGGTTGTTCGATCTTCTTCTCCACAACAGGTGCTTCCTCAAAGTCCTGTGTCAATTGTGTTTCGGTTGCCTGTGTTTGACTTACAGCCTCATTGCTTATTTCTTCTATCAGTTCATCAGTTGAAGGTTGTTCTAAATCAGCCTGACTGCTTTCTTCCATTGCCGAGGAGGCGGCAGGTTCAAGCAAGCCTGAACCTGTATCATCTGTTCCGAAATTAACCAGTATTCCTTCTTCTTCGGGTAAGGTCTCAGGTGTATGAAAACCAGTAATAATAAGTATTACGGCCAGTACAACATGAAATATTAATGTACCGATTATTCCTTTCTTCTTTTCCGAAGGAAAGTCATAAAGATCGTTATTTCGGAGTCGTCGCAAGAATCAGTTTATATTGATTATTTTTTGCAATGTTCATTACTTTCACCACATGTTCAATAGGTACGGTCTTGTCAGTATGCAGTGATACATACATTTCTTCACTCTGTCCTATCTTTTGCCTGAGTGCAGCTTCAAGGTCCTCAAAAGCAACAGGCTGGTCTTCAACAAAGTACTGCAGGTCTCTTGTTATTGATACTGTGGTAAGTGGTTTTGCCGAAGTCTGGCTACTTCCTTTTGGTAGCAGCAACTTCAGGGCAGTAGGATGTATCAGTGTTGATGTAACCATAAAGAATATCAACATCAGGAATACTATATCAGACATTCCAGCCATACTGAACTGTACATTTATTTTATTTCTTGAACTTATTGCCATAATTCCATAATTAGACCGGTTCGTTTAAAATATCCATAAACTCGGTTGAGGTGGCTTCAAGCCTGAAAATAACTTTTTCAACCTTTGAAACAAGTATATTATAAGCAAAATAAGCCAGAATTCCAACTATTAATCCGGCTACTGTGGTAACCAGTGCCGTATAAATTCCATTACTAAGTAACGATACATCAATATTATTTCCGGCATTTGCCATATCGTAGAACGCTTTAATCATACCAATAACCGTACCAAGAAAACCTATCATTGGTGCTGCGCCGGCTACTGTTGCCAGTGTTGGTAATCCTTTTTCAAGCTTGTATATTTCCAGCTTGCCAACATTTTCTATGGCGGTATTGACATCGTTAAGTGGTCGGCCTATGCGGGTAATCCCCTTTTCAACCATGCGGGATGCTGGTGACTTACTGGATTTACACAGGGCAGCTGCTGCATCTATTTTACTGTCATATATATAATCCTTTATTCTGTTCATGAAATTCATATCTTCGTGTCCTGCTCTTGTAATAACGTAAAACCTTTCAACGAATATATATATTGCTATCAATGAAAGTAAGATAATGGGTACCATAACCCAGCCGCCTTTTAATACCAGTTCACCAAAAGAAAGTGTTACCTGTTCTGATTCTTCCAGCAACAGTTCCGATTCCTGCATTGCAATGTTTAATAGTGTCATTTAAGTATTAATATTTATTGTTTTTATATATCCTTTGTTTCTGATGTAAATATCATATCCTTCTTCCGGTATAATTTCTTAAACCTGACGAAGATATAAAAAAAACGAGATATAATGTTTTGTATTATATCCCGTTCTTTTATTTTTTGTTAACAGTTATCAATGAGTTACCCAGATCTGGGCCTGTAGCCAGTAAGCACCTGCTCCTGCGAGATATCCTATCACGGCCAGCCAGCTTATTTTTTTCATGTACCAGATAAAATCAATTCGTTCAAGGCCCATGGCTGCCACTCCTGCCGCTGAGCCTATTATGAGCATACTACCGCCGGTACCTGCACAGTAAGCGAGGAATTCCCAGAAAAGACCATCCTGTACAAAGTTGCCCAGGTACTCCGGGTTTGCTACCATTTCAAGCATCTCCGGGCTTGCAATAGGATACATACCCATTGCCCCTGCCACCAGGGGTACATTATCCACAATGGCCGATAATGCACCAATGGCGAGGTTTATGGTATAAATACTTCCCAGTTTGGCATCCAGCCATCTTGAGAGCACGGCCAGCTGTCCGGCAGATTGCAGAGAAGCCACGGCTATAAGTATACCTAAGAAGAAAAAGATTGTAGGAGTGTCTACTTTCTTCACAACATGAAAGATAAAAAGTCTTTTTTTGGCTTCATCTGATTTATTTCTGTGCATTATCTCTGTTACAAGCCATAATATACTCAGACCAAAAAGCATCCCGACATATGGTGGAAGGTGTGTTAAGTTTTTGAATATCGGCACATTAATAAGACATGCTATTCCCAGTATCAATATAAATTTCCTCTCCCTGTTACTTGTAAAATCATGATCAGTGGCATCCAGTTCGGGCCTTGTAACGTGGCCTTTAAGAATAAATGAAAGGATTATTAAAGGTATAATCATACTGATAAGGCTCGGGATAATAACTCTTGTTATAATGGCCACCGCCGTTACCTGCCCGCCTATCCATAACATAATAGTTGTCACATCACCTATTGGTGACCATGCGCCCCCCGCATTTGCGGCAATTACTATTATACTGGCAAAGAACCAACGGGTTCCCTTGTCTGATATAAGTTTCCTGAGGAGAGCAACCATTACTATAGTCGTGGTAAGATTATCAAGAGCAGCTGACATAAAGAATGTCAGGAATCCAAGTATCCAAAGCAATTTGACCTTGGAAGTTGTTTTTATCTTATTGGTAATTACTGTAAAACCCTTGTTCTGATCTATTGTCTCAACAATGGTCATGGCTCCAAAAAGGAAGAAAATTATTTCGGCTATTTCTGTAAGGTGATGACCCAATTCGTCTTTTACAAAATGAACCGGCTCATGTGCCAGTTCAACAGTATCCCTGTAAGGTGAAGTGGCAAATTCAAGATCACTCATATTGGGCTTTATGTTATTAATAAAGCTTTCAGCCATTGTTTTTGTCTCCTCCCAGGATGGCGATAAATTCAGAGATAGAATCTGTTCACTGAAGAGTGCATACAGTGCCCATAATATTGAGCCTGTAAGCAAAGCACTTGCGGCTTTTTCAATCTTAATGGGATGTTCCAGGGCTATTGCTGTATAACCCAGGATAAAGATAACGACCATTAATAGGAACATAATTGCCAGGTTTTAATAGAGTAGTTACTGTGATTATCATTAATTAGAATTACTAAAGGCACAAAAATAATTTTATTTTTCTAATCTTCAATAATCACAAGGTCTTCTTCGCGCTTCATATCGCTTTTTTTCTTTTTGAAGAGATCACTTAACCTGTCAAAGCTTTGTCTGAAGAAAAGACCAAAACCCTGGGTATAGGGAGCGGTCTCATACACGAGGTTATCATTTGACCTGTTGAAAACCTTGAACCTGATTTTCTCGGTTAGTTTGATTTCTACGTCGAAATCACCTGTTATTTCATTGGTGGATGTGCTTGCCTGTGATCCTCCTGCTTCGCCTCCAACGTCAAAATTACCGTTTATGATAACCCTGTCATTAAGTAATTGTGTTGAGAGGGCTACTTCTACTTCCTGGTTGCTTATTTCGTTTCCCGGCCTGTAGGCAAAGCCTATATCAAAATCATTGCTTATTTGTGAGAGCCAGTTGCTAAGCTGGTTTGATAACATCTCGGTGGTTGTAACTCCCATAGCGGATGCACCTGCATTTGTAGTGTTCAGAGATACTCCTGATATAGCCGGGTCAGGGTAAAAACTGTTCATTACCAGTAAATACAGAAATTGTCTGCTCATTTCCTCCTCTGAATCGATGGCAGCCCGAAGATCGGTCCGCATCGATTCATCAGCAGTTGGCAAGTAAATATCAAACCCTATGATAGGATTAACCAGCTGCCCACTCATGTTGAGATGGCATTCAACAGGGATGCGTTCTGCATAAGCCTCGTCCTGGAAAAGATCTTCCAGGGAAGCCTTTAGTTTGTATATGGCTTTTACATCAACATTTGCGTTAATAATATCACCGTTCCAGGAAATTGTTCCCCCTTCTTCTACTATAAACCTCTTATTGAAAATATTGCCTAGAGTTAACAGGTACTCACCATCCTCTATAGCATAGTCTCCAAAAATTGTAAAGTCCCCTTTATCATCAAGTGCCATATAAAGAGTTCCCGAACCACGTGCTTTCATCAAATCACCAAGTTTGGAATCAAAAACGAGCTGAACTTCGGCATCAGGGGTTACTTCCAGCTCAAAATTGAGTGAAATTGAGTTTGCATTAGTACGATTCATCACTGGCAGGTTGACCGGGATGCCTGTATCTGTTTCTTCACCTTCTTCCCTGAAACTTATAAATGTATAATCATTGATTACATCATCTGCACCAAGGGGAATGAACATTCTGGTGTTTCTTTCAGTCTTTGCCGAGATATTAAAATCAAGGTTGTTTGTCGGGCCATCAATGGTTATCACCCCGGATACATAGGCAGTTCCATAAAAGAGATTATTGTCTTCTTGTCTTGTATCGAAAGCCATAATATTGTCTGCATCAATACGAAGATCCACAAACCATTCCTTGAAATTATTATGAGATACATAGCCGTCTATAACAGCATTATTATCCCTGTTGTCACTAAGCTGTATATTTCTGAATAAGAATTTATTATCTTCAAAACGTATACTGTCTGAGAACCTGAATTTTGATTGCAGATAGTTAACTGTTATTGAAGTCTGGTCGGCCAAAACACTACCCTGTAATGAAATATCTCCCCTTTCACTTTTTATTCTAACACTCCCCGATCCAAGACCTTGCACATCAGAAGCAAAGGACTTAAGGAATAAATTAAGTATGTCAAGTGGCATGTCATCCACTTCAGCGAGAAGATCAAGCTCCCTTTCTGCAGGATCATAATCGCCATCAATCGTGAATGTGTTTTTTCCATCCTTATTATTTCTCAGGCTAATGCCTGCAATCTTTTCAGTATTATTCCACTCAGACAGGATCCTGACATCACCGTATTCCTGATCATTAAGTATGAAATCCTGTATTATAATATCAGTTTCAAACATTAGGTTATTATGAATATCTGTCAGGAGTAGACTGCCATTAAGTAATCCCTCGAGAAGTAACTCTATTTGCTTGTTATTGTCCTGCTCCTGAGATCTTTCAAGTTTGTTAAGACCTGCAAGATTTAATTCATTAAAGCTGATATTTATGCTGTCACCCGGATCTTTAGATATTTTACCGTCAACTAAGAAGAACTCCTCATCCCGGCTGATCATGAACCTATTGATTCTTATAGCTGTAGTATCAATAATAAGCCTGCTCCTGTCAACCTGCCAGGTATTACCGTTTATTATAACTTCTGCAGGCAAAATGGCAAGGTCGAGCCTTGTATTTATACTGTCAGGCCTGGAGAATATTCCGCGGGTAGTCAGTGCTCCTTTGTTCTCAAGATTAGTTGTATTATCCCAGTCTATATTAATATTAAAGGTGTCAATGCTAGTTTCTGTGTTTATTGCCAGGTCTTCAATGTTAAGCCTGTTAAGCAGATTTACTTTCTTACTGTGAATGTCAAATACCATAGTTGTATCTGCAATTATACAGTCAATCTCAGGTTTTAAAAGGCTGTAGCGTTTATAAATGGCATACTCTCCGGCAGCAGCAAGGCTTATAGCATTACCCGGCTTGATCCCTCCTTTAAGCGTAAAACCAGGCGAAAGCATAAATCCTGTGTTAAAAAATGCGTTTATGCGATCAGTATTTTTTAAAATTATTTCATATCCGAAATCATTAGTCCCTGAAAATTTTCCACCCAGGTTGTTTATGAGGGAGGGGAAAAGAGATGCTCCTGCACTTTTAAGGTCAGTAACAATAGTGGCAAGGTTATACTTACCTCTGATATCTGCATCAATATAGTCTGTACGGAGATTTATGCCCATCGTGGAGCTGTCGACATTAAAAGCACTTATGCTGCAGTCAAAAAGGTCAAATTCATCACCGTTCCTCTTAAGCTTTGAGTTTAACAGGCGTATGTCACCACATATATTATCAATATTATTACCGGTAAAATTTGCTGTAAGTAACATTGAGAGATTAGACAGGCTGTCGGAACGGTCAATATTCAACTTATAAAGATCAGCTTCAAGAAGGTTAAGGCTGAAATCCACTTCTGGTAACTCACCTGTGAAATCGAATCGCCCCAGTAAATCCATATTAAGATCCCCAGTATTTGAACTTATCTTGCCATCCCATATTTTGTCAGTTACCAGTCCACTTATCTCAATATCGCGGTAGATATAATTCTTAAATTCCAGGCTGTTGACAGTAGCTTCAACATCCGCCCTGAAATTTTTAAATGATTTTGTTGTACCCTCCACATCCAGTGAGGCTGACAAAGGGCCGAGTATGTCTTCGCGGTTCAGTATTTTTCCCATTCTCACCTCTTGTGCCCGTAATGTACCTTTATAGAAGAAGGTATCGGATGTGTCCGGTCTGAATAATATATCTGTGGATATCGATCCGAGCTTAGTATTTATTGTGCCGTATGTTACAAAATCCCTGGTAAAACCCGTGAAATTACCACTGAAAGATATCGCACCCAGCCTCATGAACTCATCTCCAGGGTCCAGCTTACCCATACCCGGTATTTCCAGATTTGCTATTTCATGCGAGGTTGTTGTTAAACTACCCACACGAATGAACATGAAGGTATTATCCAGATCAGGCATGCCAGACATGTCAAAATCGCAGACAAGCATCGTACTGTCGGAGTATGATAAAACAATGTCCCTTCCATTTATTTCCTCAACTGTGCCGTTTATGTTTCCAGATAGCATAATTTCATTATCCATACCCTCCAGCGGCTTAGCAAAATATGCCAGGTCAGAAAAAGAGATAATTGAACTTTTAAGTTTTAAATGCAGATTAACATCACGTGTAAATTTAAAATCACCACCATTTTCAATTATGTCCATACCTATTATTTCTGAATTAATGAAGCTGTTTGCAGTCCTAATGGTGGGGTCGATCAAATGGTATTTGCCTTCCTGGATCTGTACTTCGGTAAATAAATTTGTTACCTCAAAACTTTTTCCTGAAGTAAATGAGAGTTCCGAGATTCTTAATCCTGCATCCGGGCCATACTTATATAAATTATCAATGGTAAGATTGATGCCTGAGAGAGAAATATTATGCACATCAAAGGTATCAAGAGTGTCCGGCCTGGTTCCTGACCTGTAGCTCAACTTGCCATTATCAATACTTATCTGCCTGATAAGCAGGTCGATATCTTTTTTAGTGGTATCTTTTTTGGCTAAAAGTTGCATAAGATATGCCAGGTTTATAACATTATTAGTATCAGGTTGTATTTTTATTACCGGCTTATTAATTCCAACCCTTCCAAGACTTATAAACCTTTCTTTTGGTCTTATTTTTCTTATTCCAGCTTTAACTTTTGGTGAATACAGCATGGTATCAGCCGTATTATCCTTTATTAGCAGATTAGTTACCTCAATCTGATTGAAGAAGGTAAATCTTACTTTTTCTGCTGAAAGTTCTATTTCATTATTCTTCGAAAACCTGGAAGAAAATTTATCGAAAAGCCATGTTTGTACCGACGGGCTTCTCAAACTCAAAAAACAAATAGCAATAAAAATAATTATGGCAACTAAGGTAAAAAGTGGTATTTTATATATTTTCTTAATTTTGCCCATTATATTAAGTACATGCACAAATGACATTCCAAAAATAACCTAAAAAACTGAAAAATAAAGATAAATGCCACTTACTATTCTGGCCATAGAATCTTCATGTGACGATACTTCTGCTGCAATTGTGGAAAATGGTTTTCTACTTTCAAATCTTATTGCAGGTCAGGAAGTACACAGGTCCTATGGAGGAGTTGTTCCTGAACTGGCTTCAAGGGCTCATCAGGCAAACATAGTGCCTGTTGTTGACCAGGCTATAAAAAGCTCAGGTATAAGGAAAAAGGATATTGATGCTGTGGCCTTTACCAGGGGGCCAGGTTTGCTGGGATCACTTCTTGTTGGCACATCTTTTGCCAAAGGATTTGCGCTTGCCATAAATAAGCCTCTTATTGAAGTTAATCACCTGCAAGCACATATATTCTCACACTGGCTAAAAGAGAAGGGAAAAGAGGGTAGGGTACCGGGACTGCCCTTCCTTTGTCTCCTGGTATCGGGTGGACATACACAGCTTATTGTAGTTGGAAAGGATAAGAAGCTTGAAGAGATAGGAACGACAATTGACGATGCTGCAGGGGAAGCTTTCGATAAGTGTGCGAAAATAATGGGAATGCCTTACCCGGGTGGCCCTCTGATAGACAAACTGGCCGCCAAAGGTAATTCGGACAGGTTCATTTTTACAAAACCAAGGATAGAAGGTCTTAATTACAGTTTCAGTGGTCTTAAAACTAATTTCCTTTATTTTTTACGCGATTCTCTAAATGAAAATAAGAATTTTATTGAAGAAAATAAGATGGATCTGTGTGCTTCTCTTCAGAAGACCATAGTGGAAATACTAATGGATAAACTGGTTAAAGCTGCCTCGAGCTCGGGAATAAGAGAAATAGGGATTGCCGGAGGTGTCGCTGCCAACAGCGGATTAAGAGAAGCCCTGGTGGACAAGGGTCAGCAGTACGGGTGGGATATTTATTTACCACAGCTGAAATATACTACTGATAATGCTGCCATGATTGCAATAACCGCCTATTTTAAGTATCTTGATAACGATTTCAGCAGTCAGGATACGGTTCCATTGGCAAGATTTAATATTTAACAGATAAAAATGGATCTAAAAGAAAAATCGATTTTGGTAGTGGGTGCAGGTTCTATTGGAGGAATATCCGCTGCCTTTTTAAAAAATGCTGGTTATAATGTAGAGATTGTCTGCAAATATGAAGAATACAAGGATATTATAATAAATAAGGGCATATCAGTCAATGGTGTAAAAGGACCTCTCAGGGAGAAGATGAATGCCCATATTTCAATTAGGGACGCAGGTACTAAGAAAGACATAATATTTCTGGCGGTTAAGGCAACTGACATGGTTGAAGTAGCAGAGGACCTGAAACCTTTCCTGAAACAAAATAGTATGGTTGTGTCTATGCAAAACGGGATATGTGAGCCCGAGCTTGGAAAAATACTGGGGAATGATCATGTTGTTGGATGTATAGTAGGCTGGGGGGCAACAATGGATAAGCCCGGGGAACTGATCATGACTTCCGGGGGGGATTTTGTGATTGGGTACATTGACAGACCTGAAGATGAAAGGCTTTCTGAAATAGCAGAAATAATGAGTGTGATCCATCCCGTCAGGATAAGCGATAATATGATGGGACACCTGTTTTCCAAACTAATTATCAATTCATGTATAACATCCCTTGGAGCAATTACCGGGTTATTACTGGGGGAGATGATGTGCAGGAAGAAAGCAAGAAAACTGTTCATAGAAGTTATTCGCGAAGCTGTTGAGCTGGCTCATTTACTCCAGGTGAAAATTGAAGATTATGGGAAAAGGCTGAATTACTATGATTTTATTGATGATAGCAAGAGTTTCGCGATACTGAGAAGGCATATCAAACTGAGATTAATGGGATTGAAATACCGCAGGTTAAAATCGTCATCACTGCAGTCACTCGAGAGAGGAAAACTTACGGAGATAGATTACCTGAATGGTTATATTTCATCTAACGGAAGGGAATATGGTGTGCCCACACCGGTTAATGAAGCAATTGTAAAAATGATACATGAGATCGAGGACTCTAAGAGAAATATTTCACCCCTTAACCTGGATGATGAAGTATTTCAAAAATATTATAAATAAACATTTCATATTAATTTCCCGATTACTATATTGCGATAAATAAGGGGGCATGAACCAGCTAGTCATAGAATCAACAAAAAATTCGCCTCAAATAGTCCTGAACCCTTCAGGTACCCTGAAATTTAAGGGGCGGTCAATCCATGAAAACACCCAGGATTTTTTTGACTCAGTGCTAGACTGGATAGATGAATATATAAATGATCCGGCTGATACAACCTTTGTAGATATACAACTTGAATATTTCAACAGTTCTACTGCAAAGTATCTCATTGTAATGCTGCAAAGACTTAAAAATGTAAGGCTTAAAGATAAGAAGTATTACGTAAACTGGTTCTATGAGGAGGGTGATGAAGATATACTGGAAAGGGGCGAATACTTTGCGTCAGTGCTCGATATAGACTTCAATTTTGTGGAAATGACCTGATCACTTATAAGACAAGATACGGCTTTCTTCCCTTCCCCTGCCTTTAATAAGTATCTTATCATCATAAACTTCCACCACTGCCCAGGAATTGCTGTCGACGGTTTCAACCATGCCTTTTAAGGTAACGAAGTGTATATTATTATAATTCCCGTATCCGCCTGAATGATTGTGGCCACAGAACCACGCTATGATGTTCTCATAACCTGATACTATATCAAGGATTTCTTCCCTGTTATAAATATTATGAGTTCCCTCTGGCTCTATGGTATGATGAGAAAATATTAAGACATATTCATTCATCTCACTGGCTTCGGTAAGTTCCGATTTAAGCCATTCAATTTGCTTGTTTCCAATGGCACCATTCCATTCAAATGCGTTGGGACGTGCCTCCCTTTGTAGTCTACCAAGTAGAATTCCTGCTTTTAGTGTTGAAAGCAATGATCCGGAATAAGTACTTATCTCACAGCTGTTGAGGGCGATGAACCTGAACCCATTTGTGGTAAAACTGTAGTAGGTTTCTTCGCCGGTAAGGGTTCTGCTAACTTTTTTCTTATACTTATTTTTTACGTAGTAATCGTGATTACCCAGCAGGTGAAAAACCTTTTTATCACTTTTCTCAAGTAAACCCATTAGCGGTTTAAACGACCTGAAATCCTGTTCTATAATGTCACCGAGGTTAATGACAAAATCAACCTTGACAGTATTAAAATCGTAAATTGCTTCAGTGAGTTTATCCAGTGAATTACTGAAAAATCTGGAACCCTGGCTCTCACAGTCACAGTACTGGACATCAGCTATTAATCCGAATGATATGATTGCATTTCCAGGCTGTTTATTGTCTGGTATTTTCATGGGGCCACTTGCTGAGGTGAAGAAAAAGCAGGTAAGAAAGAATGTAAGAATCCTTATCATTTAAATAATGTTGTAGACTACTTAAAGATAAGGATTTTTTACTCTTAAACTGCAGGATTACCTGTTTTACCCATAAAAACGATGCTGTTGGTGCTGGTTTCCCGTATTATGTAAATAAAGGGTTTATCCAGCCTTACTACCATTGGCTCACCGGGCACAGATGTTAATTCCATCATTACAACAGTGGCGGCAGCTGCTTCAGTACCCTCTTCATTGCTTTCAATAAAGGTCTGGTGCAAGACCTTACTGATAAAAAGATCCTGCTCTGATATATTTGAGAAGTCTGCTTCAAAGGGACCGAATGCTATTCCCATGCCCATGGCACTAAGAATATCATTCAGTGTAATCTTGTATTCATACTTGAACCTTGGCATGTAAAGGTCAATACTAGTATCAAACAAATTATCAATCCAGTTATTCCAGTTTTCAGCATTAAGCATCGGGAGAATATCCGAGCTGGTATATCCTTCTTCAGGTAGAATTATATCCATTACGTAATTACCCTGACCGTAGGGTAATTCTACTAGCATGAATTCGGGTTGCGGAACTATTTTTACAGTTACCTCCTGGTTCATCATCGGTACATTTTCCTCCTCGCCACCTTCAGTATAGAAGGGCATATCAGTGGTATTATCCTCATCGAATTCGTATTTCCACTTTCCTTTAAAGTAAATAGCATTTATAAGCAGCATTGCTATATCCTGGGGAAGAGGTGGTTCTATCATATCTTCTATCTTACCATGTGTGTGGTCTTCTATCCACTGGTTGATAATATCTACTATATCCGGGTTGCTGACAGAGAAATCATGTGCTTCGGCATTAAAATACTCCATGAGGTTTTCCATGAAAGCCTGTTTTACCCTTAATCTCTCTTCAACCCATACAGAGTTTGCTATTTCCATAATTACCCGTTCGTCAACCTCCATAAGTTTGTCTGTCAGATTCTTGTATGAATTGTTTATTTCGTCCAAACTGATATTGTAATACCTCAGTGCTTTCATCATTGAATCGAGTGTCGCCCCGTTTGCCCCGTTCAGGGTCATTGAAAGTGCATACGAGATACTCAGGGGTGAAATCATAAGGTTATCGGCATCATTTTCTTCCTGCATTACAAGTTTGAAGATGTCAAAACCAAATGTGTTGTCTGACTTGACCAGTTCTCTCTGTGATTCTGTAAGTAATATGGGTATTGGCTCATCCGGCAGATTGTCCGGAGTATTTTTCTCACATGAACAGAAAGGTACTATTAGAAATGCTATTAGTAGAATATTTCGTATCATTCTGGCTTATTTTTTGGTTTAGTCTGGTTAACAGGCCGCAAAAAATATGCCATATAAGTGTCTATTTTTAAAAGAAGTGCTCCAGGCCGGGGAACCCAAATTTACGTTTTGCAAGCTCTTCGGGATAGGTGAAGAATTTAGTTTCAGCTTCAGCACATATTTTACCGCTGCCATCGGCAAGGTCACATTTAAGGTATACGTATCTTCCTTCAGTTTTCAGGATCCTGGCCCTCAGGCGTATATTACCCCTGTTCATAAAAACCGGTTTCAGGTAGCTTACTTTTAATTCAGAGGTTACACCTGCTGTACCAGTTTTAACCGTTATACACCATGCACCTACCTCGTCAAGCATCGTTGCAATAATCCCCCCATGCAATATATTTATATATCCCTGATAATAATCTTTTGGTTCCCATATGGCGGTGACATATTCATCAACTTCCTCAAACTCGAGCCTAAGCCCTATTGGATTGGTGCTGCTACAGCCGAAACACTTATTTAGCTGCGGATCATAAGGGTTTTTAATTTTTCTTCTCATGCTTACAATTTATTTCTTGTATTTACTGTAGTGATTATAAAGATATAGCAGAGATACTGCAAGAAATAATAGCCCTATAAACATCAGGAAAAGAAAACCGGCGAGTGTGGGTTTCTCAAATCCCATGTCAGCCATTTTAAGCCTGTCTATATAACCGTTAATGGCCAGGACTATTATCAAAAGCGCAAAAATAATACCTATGTAAAATCTTGTTTTGTCAAGTACCCTTGTTGATCTGTAAAGATCTGAATTAACGAAATTATTATAGCGCTTTCTGGCATGGGTATAAGCTGTGCGACGGGCCTGCTCTCTTTTATGGCTTTCCCATTCTTGAATAAGATCACCATTTTCCATAGTTGACGAACTCTGCTTCATATGATAAGCAATAAGGAACTGGTATGCTTCCGTGGACTCTATGAAAAGCTTGCCTGCCGCTGGTGATTTATTAAGATCGGGGTGATACTTCCGTGCACATTTCCTGTATGCTTTCTTTATATCATCAATCTGGGCTCCAGGCTCCAGACCAAGCATTCTGTAATATCTAACTATTTGATTCAATATACCGCACTATGACGTAAAAATAGCTATTTGAAAGGGATTATCACATTATTGGTATAAAACTAACTGTAAAAGCAATAATATCTATACCAGGATAATTTACTTGATAAGTTTGAAGATTAGTCATTGTATTAAACTGACTTTTTATAATTTTGCAGATTAATTCATTATATACCAGGAATGGAGTGGACTAACATTTACCTTGCTTTTGGCCTGACCTTATTTGCCGGTCTTGCTACAGCGATCGGGGGAGGAATAGCCTTCTTTGCCAAGAGGACAAATACCACATTCCTGTCCTATTCACTTGGTTTTTCGGCAGGTGTAATGATATATATATCTTTTACTGAGATATTGGGAGAGGCAAATATAATTATTGGAAGATATTATCCTGAGAGTACTTCAGCATGGCTTACATTCCTGTTTTTCATTGGCGGTGTCTTTTGACTGCACTAATTGATAAAATGGTACCAACAAGGGAAAATCCCCATGAAATGAGGAGCCTCGAACAAATGGATAATGGCCGGAACTGTAGTGGGAAGAGGCTGTTGCGTGTTGGTTTATTTACAGCTATAGCCATAACCATTCATAATTTCCCTGAGGGTATTGCAACATTTATGGCAGGTGTATCTGATATCACTGTCGGTATAAGTATAGCCCTTGCCATTGCCATACATAATATTCCCGAAGGTATAGCTGTCTCCGTACCGGTGTATTACGCAACAGGCTCAAGGAAGAAAGCATTCTGGTGGGCTGCCCTGTCAGGTTTATCTGAACCTGTGGGAGCGTTGTTTGGGTATTTCATACTGTCATTATTCAATAGTCAGATAGTTCTGGGTTATGTGTTTGCATTAGTGGCTGGCATTATGATTTATATATCTTTTGATGAGCTACTCCCGGCAGCTCACATATACGGGAAGCATCATACTACCATATATGGACTGGTAAGTGGAATTATTGTTATAGGAATAAGTCTTATGCTCTTATAAGACAGAAGTATTTTCAAATAATAATTTTCCCGCAACGGTAATAAGTATCTTTCAATAAATTTCATAAAAGGATTTTTTGAGACTAAGTACTTTTATTTAATTGCAGCAGCAGGTACTAACTGACAGATGTCAGTTATTTCCTGTTTTTCTGTTAGTAATTTTCGCAGTTGTTTTTAATAAATGAAGGTATGCAAAAGATAGATAAACATCCCATTCTTGAAGTTCCCGAAAAACAAAAGCTCAGTTTTAAGTATAACGGAGAAACAATAGTAGCGGAAAAAGATTTCACAATTGCAGCAGCACTCCATCAGGCAGGTCACCCCGTACACAGTTACAGCCTGGAGAACAGGAAGCGTAGCCTGGAGTGCGGAATAGGGAAATGTGGGGCATGCGAAATGCTGGTTGATGGAGTAATAAGGAGAATATGTATTACAAAGGTTAATGGTGTTAAGGAGGTAAAAAAGATACCTCATGATTATAAACCCGGTATCCTTAAGACTGACAGAGATAAAGCTCTCAATGTTTATAATACGGATGTTGTAATTATTGGTGCAGGCCCTGCGGGACTGGCAGCCAGGGAGATATTGAATCAACATGATGTCAGGAATATTGTAATCGATAATAATGACCATATAGGTGGTCAGTTCTTGATGCAAACGCACCAGTTTTTCTTTTTTGAAAAAGAGAAAAAATTTGGTGGGATGAGGGGCTTCGACATTGCAAGATACCTGGCAGGAGAAAAGCACGAGGGGATCTTCCTCAACTCTACTGTCTGGGATATACTCGAAGGAAAAAGACTTGCCGTAAAGAATATCATATCAGAAGAGATATATTATGTTGATGCAGCCTATCTGATTATTGCCACAGGGGCTGTGCCTTTTATGCCACCTTTTGAAAATGATGATGTTCCGGGAGTATACACGGCGGCCGTTGTACAGAAAATGATGAACCAGGAATTTACCCTGCTTGGGAAGAATATACTGACAGTGGGAGCTGGTAATATTGGTTATCTCACATCTTACCAGCTGGTGCAGGCAGGAGCCAGGGTTAAGGCAATCATTGAAGCAATGCCCGTTGAAGGCGGATTTCCAGTACAGGCAAACAGGGTGAGGCGACTGGGGATTCCGGTGCTTACATCAACAATCCTTGTGAAAGCAATACCCAATGATAATTATGACGGTATAATAGGTGCAGTAGTTGCCGATGCAGTGAATTTTGAACCTGTACCGGGTACAGAAAGGGTAATAGACGGAATCGACGCAATAAATATATGTACCGGTCTGATACCGGATGATTCATTGCTAATCAAAGGAAGGGAGGTATTTGGAAGGAACTGCCATGGGGCTGGAGATGCTATAAGAATAGGAGAGGGTACTAGTGCTGTCCTGAGAGGGAAACAGGTAGCTTATGAAATTATTGAAGAATTGGGAATGAAATATGATTACAGGGAGTACCTTAATATTTCCAAAGAATATATTGACTCACAGCAAGAACCGGTGAAAATTATTGATGGACCATATATGCCATCCATAGAAAGAAAGAAGGAGAAACCCTTTGTTCTGATCGACTGCCTTTATGGGTTCGCCTGTAATCCATGTGCATTCGCATGCCCTCATGGGGCAATAAGCAAATCATCAACCAGCACTGTACCGCAAATAGATTTTGATAAATGCATAGGCTGCATGCAATGCGTATATCAGTGCCCGGGACTGGCAATATTCGGATATAACCTTGAAAAGGACTGGTTGTTTCTTCCCCTTGAATATGAGGCAGAAGAGAATTCTGAAGTATACCTGGTAGATAACAGGGGAAAGAAATTAGGCGAGGGAATTATCGAAAAAATACTCAAGAAATCAAATAAGACAAACGTTGCCAGGGTAAAAGCTTTTGACATTCATGGTGAAAAGCTTACACATGTAAGGGGTTTTATCGTAAAAGATATGTATCCCGGGGACATAAACTTTAAAGTAACATCTGATAAATACAAGGGAGATCAGTATATCTGCCACTGTGATGATGTAAAACTGAATGATATACTGAATATAATAGGAGACAGGAAATTTATTTCAACAGATGAAATAAAACATACCACACGATTGGGAATGGGAGCCTGCAGGGGTAAAAGATGTATAAAAAGGCTTAAAACAGTTCTGCCTAAATACGGTATATCACTTGTTGGCGACGCGACACCCCGTGGACCAATGTCCAACCAGATAAGTATGGGTGAAATGGTTCCCCGCACTGTTCATGAAAATATTATTACACACCTGGACGGTCAGAAGCGCAAAGTAATTAAAACCGGATCCTTTGTAGCTGGTGGCGGAATAGGAGGAAGTGCCATGTTCCGTTACCTGTCTGAAGCCGGTCATAAACCTATATTGATAAATTATGGACGAGGTGCTTCCTGGAGAAATATAGCAGGCGGCCGTCCAAATTTCAGTCTCCCTGAACTTTCTGATATTGCTAATAATAATCTGCAGATATTTAAAGAGTTGCAGGATATTCAGAATATTGATTTTCTTCCGATAAGATACGTGACCTTTGCTCACGATGACCAGATAATGAAGGACCTTGAAGCTTCTATTGCATGGTCTGATGCAAGAATGATATCTCCGGCCGATTTCAGGAAGGTAGTATCTCCTAATTTTAATCCTGACCTGAAAAAATACAAGGCTGCACTGGTAACTGATAATTGCTGGCAGGCAACACCCGGAAGGGTAATTGACCTGATAAGAAAGATAGGCATTGAACATGGTGGACAGGTCATGGAAGACTGCGAATTGATTGACGTTAACAGGACAGGCAATGAATACAGGGTCGTTGTACGTGATCATAATAATGAATATATCGAATATCAAACAGGGATTTTTATTAATGCCCTGGGACCTGAAGGTGCTAAATTCGCTTCTCAGTTAGGCCTCGAAACGGGAATTTATCCTGTTAAACACCAGGCTTTTATTACCCGCCGGCTGCCGATGATAGGTGTGAACGGAAGTCCCTTGTCGATGCTGATCGATCGCAGAAAGTATAAAGGTTTCACTGCTGTATATGGACAACAACTTGCTGAGACGGGTCAGATAATAGGATGTGCTTCACCAATGATTGAGCCCGAGGAAACAGGAAAAAACCTGAAAATAAACTCACAGGATTTTCTCGAGATCGTGACTGAAGTATTCGTTGACTGGCTGCCATGCTTATCATCAGCTGGATTCCAGGCAGTATGGGCAGGCTATTATGTAGAACCCAGGATGTTTATTGATCCGGACAACGGTTTGTTTATAGGCCTGAGGGGACAGGGATTCATGCTGGGACAATATCTTGCCAAAATGTATGTTGACAGGCTTATGGGAAGATCAGTGCCTGAATATTTCGACAGGCTCCGGATTGAAGGTGACGGTTTACTTGAGAAAGCGTTTAAATAAATTCTGAATCATACTATACCAGCAAATCCCATAAAAGCCATTGCCAGGAGTCCTGCAACAATAAATGCAATGGGCACACCTTTCATCGGACCTGGTACTTCAGCCAGCTCCAGGTGTTCACGCAGTCCCGAGAAAAGTATCAATGCCAGACCAAAACCTATTGAGTTGGCAATGGCGAACACAATACTCTCCATCAGGTTGAGATCCTGCTGACCTGCCATTATTGCCACTCCAAGTACTGCACAGTTAGTGGTAATTAGGGGAAGGAAGATACCCAGGGCCTGGTAGAGTGAAGGACTTACTTTTTTCAGTATGATCTCTACCAGCTGGACAAGTGTTGCTATGACCAGAATGAATGTGATTGTCTGCATAAAACCAATACCGAAAGGGATAAGTATGTAATTTTGTATGAGGTATGTTACCAGTGTGGCTATGGTCATCACGAATAATACTGCTCCTGACATCCCGGTGGCGGTTTCAATCTTACCCGATACTCCTATAAAAGGACATATTCCAAGGAACTTATTAAGGACAATATTATTAACGAATATGGCTGATATGATTATTATAATATATTCCATTTTATGCTCCTTTCTTGCTTAATTTGTTTATAATCACTATCAGGTAGCCAAGTGCAATAAATGCACCGGGGGAAAGTATGAAGATGAGCATCCCGTCGCCTTCTATGAATTTCAGACCGAATATTGAACCTGAACCAAGTATTTCTCTAACTGCGCCCAGGAGGGTTAAGGCAAAGGTAAAACCGAGTCCCATGCCCAGGCCGTCTACGGCTGAAGACAGCAGGTTATTCTTGGATGCGAAAGCTTCAGCTCGTCCCAGGACGACGCAGTTTACCACAATCAGGGGAATAAAGAGGCCCAGGGCTTCAAAAAGATCGGGGAGATAAGCCTGCATTGTCAATTCCACAATAGTTACAAAAGAAGCTATAATAACTATGAAGGAAGGTATCCTTACTTTATCAGGTATAAAGTTCTTTATAAGGGATACTACTATATTGGCCATCAACAAGACAAATGTTGTTGCCAGTCCCATACCCATCCCGTTAATCGCAGTTGTGGTTACCCCGAGGGTAGGGCAGAGTCCAAGGAAAAGGGCGAATACCGGGTTCTCTTTTATAAAGCCTTTGGTGAAATTTTTAAGCTGGTTCATTTTGATATCTGGCTTTTTTACTTGTTATCATTAATACTTATATATTCTTCATAAGCCCTTGTCAGGGCGTCACAGAAAGCTCTTGAACTGATTGTTGAAGCAGTTATTGCATCCACATCACCTCCGTCTTTCTTAACCAACAGGTGGAAGGTTTCCGGGTTCTTACCCTGGAACTGGACACTCCAGTCCGATTTCTTCCTTTCCATCTTATCACCCAGCCCGGGTGTTTCCTCGTGCTCCAGAACGGCCACGTCATTTATAGTACCATCGGGAAGGAAACCAACCATTACTTTTATTTCCCCGGAGAAACCCAGGTTGGTAAAAGTTTCGACAGCTGTACCAACAATATCCCCGCCTTTCTTTCCAGGATAAAAATAAAGTGTATCACCATCAATAGCCGCTTTGTAGACTTCAGATGTTGGGTTATTGTCAAATTCGGGTATAACCTGTTTTATTGCGTTATTCTTCTTTTCAAGTTTTGCCGCAGCAATTGGTTCTTTTGTCAGTTCGTAAATACCACCCAGGGATGCTGATGCAATTAATGTAATTGCCAGCAGGGCAATAAGCATATTTTTCAGGTTAGATTCTTTCTTAGCCATTTTTTATCTCCTCTCCAAACCTTGATGGTTTCATATATGTATTTATAAGTGGAGTGAATGCGTTCATTATAAGTATTGCAAACTGCACGCCTTCAGGGTAAGCCCCGAAACGCCTTATAAGAACGGTAATAATACCAATTCCTATGCCGTATACTATCATCCCTTTCCTCGACATTGGGGAGGTTACGTAATCTGTAGCCATGAAAATTGCTCCCAGTAATAAACCTCCAGTCATTAGATGATAAAGTGGATCTGCATTTGCTGCAGGGTTAGCAAGCCAGAGTGTGCCTGTAAAAACAGTAACGGTAAGCAATATAGTTAAAGGTATGTGCCATGTGATAATTTTTCTTACGAGCATATAGACAAGGCCTAAAATAAGAGCAAAAGCAGCAATCTCGCCCAGTGAACCTCCCGTATTACCCCAGAATAATTGCTGATAATCGGGCATTGCCAGCTCGGGATCAGCCATAAGCTTGTCAATGGCTATCTTGTCATAATTTTCATTCAGTACACTTAAGGGTGTAGCACCGGTAATTGCATCAGTAAAGCTGGTTTTAAATCCTTTGGGAACAGGCCATGTGGTCATTTGTACAGGAAAGGAGAGAAAAAGGAACACTCTCCCGACAAGCGCCGGGTTAAAGGGGTTGTTGCCCAGGCCACCGAAAGTCATTTTACCAATACCGATGGCAACAAGCGCACCAAGGACTACAAGGCCCGGATGAAGGTTGGTTGGCAGGCAAAAGGCTAGTAATAAACCCGTCACTATGGCAGAACCGTCAGAAACATCTGGTTTTTTCCTAAGAATAAATTTCTGGATAAGAAATTCAAAGACTATACATGAGACAACGGAAACTGATGTTACTATAATGGCCGCCCAGCCAAAGAACCATATTGTGGCCAGAAAGGCCGGGACAAGGGCTATTACCACTCCATACATGAGTTTTTTCGTTGATTCCCTGCTGTACTCATGTGGGGAGGGCGATACTGTCAATAGTTTGTTCATTATTCAAAGTATATTTCTTATGGTGCTTATTATTGTTTTCTTTCTCTGATGATCCTTCCCACATTTGCTTTACCCAGTCTTATATAATCAAGTAAAGGTCGATTAGCAGGGCAGGTGAAACTGCATGAACCACACTCCATGCAATCCATTATCCTTTCTTTCTCTGACCTGTCATAAAGTTCTTTTTCTGTTAGCGTCATTAACAGGTAAGGTTCCAGTCCCATAGGGCATATCGATATACACTTGGTACACCTTATGCATGGTCCTGTTTCTTTCCTGCGTGATTCTTCTTCACTGAAGATGATTATGCCTGACGTTCCTTTTGTAACAGGTATTTCTAGTGAACCCAGTGCCTTGCCCATCATAGGTCCGCCGTTAACAACCTTGGCAGTGTTGTCCGGTAATCCTCCTGCATGCTCTATTAGCTTGCTAAGGGGTGTGCCTATACGTGTAAGAAGGTTTAAAGGCTTATCCATATCCTTCCCGGATATAGTTACTACCCTCTCAACCAGTGGCTTATTTTTCTGGATTGCTTCATATACTGCGTAAGCAGTTCCTACATTATGTACCACAGTTCCAACATCAACGGGTAGGCCACCTGAAGGCACCTCTCTGTTAATAAGAGCCTTAATTAACTGTTTCTCAGCACCCTGGGGATATTTGACCTTGAGGGGGTGTATGCTTATACCCTCATATTCACGGGCAAGGCTTTCGAGCTTTTTAATTGCGTCTTTCTTGTTGTTTTCAATACCTATTAATGCCCTGCTGACACCAAGTGCTTTCATAAGCAATGTTGTGCCAGTAAGTAACTCTTCTGTTTTTTCCAGCATGAGGCGATGGTCAGAAGTAAGATAGGGTTCACATTCAACACCATTAATAATCAGTACATCACATTTTTTGCCCGGGGGTATGCTAAGTTTGACATGTGAGGGAAATGTTGCGCCACCCATCCCAACAATTCCATTTTCGGCACATTTTTTAATAATTTCCTCACCGGTAAGACTTACATCTTTTATCAGTTTGTTGCTTCTGTCAACAGAATCAAGCCATTCGTCTCCTTCAACATTTATTACAATGCTTGTTTGTTTATACCCTGAGGCATCAAGCATCTTATCAATCTTCAATACTTTGCCGGAAACTGATGAATGGATATTAGCTGATACAAAACCCTTGCTATGTGCAATTACCTGACCGGCTTTCACCTCGTCTCCTTTATCCACAACCGGTTCGGCAGGAGCACCCAGGTGCTGGCAAACCGGAATTATTACCTGCCCGGGTAAGGGCAGTATTTCTATTGGAATACCGGCAGATATCTTGTTCTCGGGTGGATGAACGCCTCCTTTTGGGAATGTCTTTAACACTTTATATTAATTTAGGTTTAACTTCATCTTCTTAAGCTTCTGCCTTTTCAGGCTCCTTTTTTTGTTCAGTTTTTCGCGGAGGGAAATTGATTTCCAGTATGGCGCCTGTAGGACATTCAGGTTCACATTTTCTGCACAACTTACATTTGTCAGAATCAATGAAAGCAAGGTTGTTTTCTATGGTGATAGCATCAAAGTTGCACACCTTCTCGCATTTTCCGCATCCAATACATGCAACAGAACAGGCTTTCCTTGCGGGACCTCCCTTGTCCTTGTTTACGCACGATACATATATCTTACGGTCTTTCCTGGCTTTTTTTCGCAGTTCTATAATATCCCGCGGACAGGCTTTTACGCATGCCCCGCATGCAACACATTTATCATCTATCACTACCGGTAATCCTGTTTCGCTGTCCATATACATTGCTCCGAAGTCACAGGCATCGACACATTCGCCAAGTCCAAGGCAACCATATGGGCAGTCATTATCTCCGCCGTAAAGGTTATGTGCTATCGTGCAGTTCATTGCACCGTCATAGTAAGATGTTTTCTTCCTGCTATCGTGAGTACCGTTGCATCGTACTACGGCGACCCTTGGTTCAACTTCCGGTGCTTCCCTGTCGAGTATCTTTGCTACCTTTTCCATGGTTTCACTGCCTCCAACCGGGCAGTTGAGTCCTTCAAAAGTCTCAGACTTAACAAGGGCTTCAGCAAAATTCCGGCAACCAGCAAAACCACAACCTCCGCAATTGGCACCCGGCAATACTGCTTCCACCTCGTCAATACGAGGGTCTTCGTATACCTTGAACTTCTGTGCAACAAAATATAATATCAGTGCAGCTGTTATTCCTAACAGGCTTAGTGAAATTATCGTTATTAGTACTGCAGAACTCATTTAATCTGTTTTTTTATGGTAAATGAAAAACTCTTGCCAATCTTTTCCTTCTTGATATATATTATGGCGTAATATGGAACCAGTGATAACAGAGCGCTAAGACCACTCACCGGTTCTGATATGGATAAGGATGTCATGGTGATTAAGATAGTTATTACTATCATGAAGGGTAGCAGGTAACCAAGGAAGAGTGCCCTGTATCCCAGTGACTGTCTCATGACAACAAGCACCTGTTCACCGACCTTAACATCAGGATTGCTCACTGCCCTTATCTCCTTGTTCCTTTGCTCAGAAAGATCACAAATGCCTGATGCAAGACAACCTGAACAGGCAGGATGTGCGACAATATCAACAACCACATGCTTATTATCTACTGATTTGACTATACCAGTATGTTCAATTGTGCTTTCTTTTTGCATTATCTGGAAGCATGGATGGTTTGAATGGGCAAATTTATAATATGCTGCTAAAAAATGTATGTATAAAATCAGTTTTTAAACAGGGTTAAATAATATATAATCAATCTAAATAACCGTTTCGGGTAAATTTGAATTCACACGGTTTTTAACTGATTTTGCTCCAATCGTATTCGGTTTTTTTAATGCTTTTAAGCTGCTGTTTGAGGGTAATATTATGAGGTTCCTGGAGCAGAGGATCATTATTTAATATTTCTTCAGCTATTCTCCTGGCATATTCAAGTATCTGACCGTCTTTGCCAAGGTTAGCTATCTTCAGGTCAAAGCCTACACCGCTTTGCCTGGTACCTTCAAGATCGCCGGGTCCCCTGAGTCTGAGATCTGCTTCTGCTATCTCAAATCCATCGTTACTGCTTACCATGATTTCAATTCTTTTACGTGCTTCATTTGAAAGCTTGTCAGAACTCATAAGTACGCAATATGACTGTTTTGCTCCCCTGCCAACACGACCTCTCAGCTGGTGCAGCTGGGAAAGTCCGAACCTTTCAGCAGATTCAATAATCATAACTGAAGCATTAGGGACATCCACGCCTACCTCGATAACTGTAGTGGCAATAAGTATGTTAGCCTGGCCTGAAGTAAATAACTTCATCGAAATATCCTTGTCTTTTGATTTCATCCTGCCATGAACTACCGATATGACATAGCGTGGTGGGGGGAAGGCTCTGCTTATTGCTTCAACGCCATCTTCCAGATCCTTGTAGTCCATTTTTTCGGATTCTTTAATCAGGGGATACACGATATAGATCTGCTGCCCAGCCTTTATCTGTTCTTTTAAAAAGGCAAACACTTTCAACCTGGCCGAGTCGGTAAAATGAATGGTTTTAACAGGTTTCCTGCCCGGAGGCAGCTCATCAATCACCGACACATCAAGGTCTCCGTAAAGGGTCATTGCAAGTGTCCTGGGAATAGGTGTAGCTGTCATCACAAGTACATGAGGAGGGTGCAAATCCTTTTTCCACAGCCTTGCTCTCTGGGCAACACCGAAACGATGCTGTTCATCAATGATTACCAGCCCAAGCTTTTTAAACTTTACTGTATCTTCAATAAGAGCATGCGTTCCTACAATAATATTTATTGAACCATCTTCAAGCCCTGATGCTATGTATTCCCTTTCTGATTTTTTTGTGGAGCCGGTCAGGAGGCATACTTCAATGTCTATTCCCTTTAGCAAACCTGAGATTGTATTATAATGCTGTATGGTTAATATTTCTGTAGGAGCCATCAAGCATGCCTGAAACCCGTTATCAATAGCAATCAGCATGCTCATTAGAGCGACAAGTGTCTTGCCGCTGCCTACATCACCCTGCAGCAAGCGGTTCATCTGTTTACCTGTACCAAGATCCTTTCGTATATCCTTGATTACCCTTTTCTGTGCATTGGTAAGACTGAAAGGCAGATTAATATTATAGAAATCATTGAACTTCTGTCCTACAACAGCGAATACATGACCTTTAAATCTGTTTCCCCTTTGAATTTTAAGGCTCAGCAGACTTAACTGGATATAAAACAGTTCTTCCAGTTTCAGCCTGAAGCGGGCTCTTTCAAGATCCTTATTGTCATTGGGGAAATGAGTGGTAAACAGGGCTTCATTAAGATCCATCAGCCTGTACTTCTCCAACATCCATGATGGCAAGGTATCTTTAATCCTTGTTTTTAGCTGATTGAAAAGATTACCCTGTAACTTATTGATGGTTTTTGAACTTATGTAATTGTTCTTTAACTTTTCAGTGGTGCTGTACTGTGACTGGATATTACTGCTTATTCTCTTTTCAAGTTTGTCCGGATCTTCAATCTCTGGATGGACGATGTTTATCGTTTCATTAAATAAACCAGGGCGGCCGAATATGATATATTCCTTATTCACCTTGTAGGAGTCGATTATCCATTTCAGGCCTTTGAACCAGACAAGTTTGACCGATCCTGTCTCATCCCTGAATAATGCTGTCAGCCTTTTATTTCTACCCACACCCTCAGCCTGGAACCCTTCTATAACACCTCTGACCTGGACATAGGGCATTTCAGGATCGAGTTCGGAAATTTTATAAAATTTTGTTCTATCAATATATTTATAGGGGAAATAATATAACAGGTCCCTGAAGGTTTTTATACCCAGTTCTTTATCGAGGAGTTCTGACCTTTTGGGTCCGACACCTGAAAGGAATTTTATTTCAGTATCAAGGATATCAGGCATTATTTGTTGATAAGTTTGGGTAATTAGTAAAACCCGAATTCTAAATTAACTATTTTTGGACTGTTCACCAACAGTATTTATCCACCTTATGAATAATTACAGGCTGGCGGCTGCTCTAAGGTATTTTATATACTCCCGACACAGAAAAGGACATGGCATTCACAGTCCCTTTGTTTTTGATTTTATAAATTCAGTGCTGCTAAAGCGAATCCCGGGGGATAAGATGGAAGTAATCAAGCATATAAGAAAAAAAATGGATGGCAGTAAGATGACCGTTAGTGTCAATGACCTGGGTGCCGGCTCAACTTATATGTCAACACCCTATCGCAGGCTTTCTGATATATCACGCCGATCATCAGTCCACAACAAATATGGAAGGGTTTTATACAATCTGGCATCTCTTTACAATGGCAGGAATATACTGGAAATGGGAACATCAGTGGGTATAAGTACACTGTTTATGTCTATGGGAGCTCCGGCATCGAAAATAATAAGTATAGAAGGTTGTGCGAAACTGGCAGAAATAGCTAGAAATAATTTTTCCGTTGCTGAAGCAAGTGATATTGAGGTAATGAGAGGTGAATTTGATGAGCAGCTGACCATCATCAGGAAGAGGGATTTCAGTCCATCCATGGTTTATATTGATGGGAACCACAGAAAAGAAGCCGTATTAAAATATTTCGCTTCCCTGAAAGAACTTATTGCGCAGGATTCTGTTATAATTTTTGATGATATTAATTATTCTAATGAAATGAATGAAGCATGGAATGAAATAAAAAGTGATTTACAGGTGTCATTAAGTATAGATGTTTTCCAGATGGGGCTGGTATTTTTCATAGAAGGAATGGCAAAACAGGATTTTGTAATTAGATATTAACATTATTTAATGAGTTTGATTTTTATATATTGAAATATTAAGATTAATTTCGGGTAATTTTTTAAACACGTAGTATGAGTAAAGTAATTGAGATAAAGGAGGTAGTAAAGAACTATCAGGTTGGAACAGTGGTAGTCAGGGCGCTCCGTTCGGTAACAATGGACATAGATAAGAATGAGTATGTCGCTATCATGGGGCCTTCGGGCTCAGGAAAGTCGACCCTTATGAATATACTGGGATGTCTTGACACCCTTACCAAGGGGCAATATGTGCTAAATGGTACTGACGTAAGCAAGCTGGAAGATAACCAGCTTGCAGAAATACGGAACAAGGAAATTGGATTTGTTTTCCAGACTTTTAATCTTCTGCCAAGATATACTGCTCATGAAAATGTAACTCTCCCTCTTATCTATGCCGGTTACCCAAAGGCCGAAAGGGAGGAGATAGCCTTGAAGGTACTTGATTCGGTTGGATTGGCTGACAGGATTAAGCATAAGCCTAATGAACTTTCAGGAGGACAGCGCCAGAGGGTGGCAATCGCGAGGGCTATGGTTAATAACCCCTCCATAATACTGGCTGATGAGCCAACAGGTAACCTCGACAGCAAAACATCCGTTGACATTATGAAGCTTCTGGATAAGATACACAAGGATGGTAATACTGTAATACTTGTTACCCACGAAGCGGATATTGCCAGAAATGCACATAGGATAATCAGGTTGATGGATGGAGAGGTGGCCAGTGATGAAATCACGAACTGATAATGAAAATATATACCAGAACCGGCGATGATGGCACCACATCATTATCGGGAGGTCACAGGGTATCAAAGCACCATGAAAGGATAGAAACTTATGGTACGATTGATGAGTTAATCTCGTGGATCGGATTATTAAGGGGCCTTCCTGTTAATTCCGGAAAATCGCTGATATTATATTCAATACAGGATAAACTGATGCATAGTGCTGCCATTCTGTCGGCAGGCCCAGGGGCAGATGTCTCCAGGGTCGTTCCACCCGACAGGGAAGATATTTTGATGCTTGAGGAGGAGATTGACCGGATGGAGGAACAATTATCCGTATTGTCCAGCTTCGTTATTCCCGGAGGCAATGACGCTGTTTCATTTACACATATAAGCAGATGCGTGTGCAGGAGGGCTGAACGACTGGTTATTTCTTTACCCGATAAAAAAGACAGTGATGCCGCTGTTGCACGCTACCTAAACAGATTATCTGATTATCTTTTTGTGCTCGCCAGGTTAACTGCAGATGAATCAGGAATAGAGCAGAGTAAATGGATCCCCTGAAAAAAATAGGAATTTACTGTTGTTTTATTAAATAATTTAGTATTTATTTGCAGACCCAAATTCAAAAAACAAGAAGGGAATAATGTACTGGACTCTTGAATTAGCATCAAAACTCGAAGATGCCCCCTGGCCGGCAACCAAAGATGAACTTATTGATTATGCCATCAGGTCAGGTGCCCCTATGGAAGTAATTGAGAACCTTCAGGAAATTGAAGACGAGGGTGATATTTACGAAAGTATTGAAGATATATGGCCTGATTATCCCAGTAAAGATGACTTCTTCTTTAATGAAGATGAATATTAAATTCCTTATTTCCTGAATATATCAAACCTGTTTTTTGGCCTGACGGCCTCATACCAGTGAAAATTTTCAAGTCGCCTCAACAATGGCTCTATATATAATGGAGGGTCCAACGCCCCTTCAGGATTTTCCAGCATGTATATCTCGTTGATCTTGCCATCTTCAATATAAATATCCATATTGACACACGTTGAATGGTCAACACCCACCAGCTCATCTTCTTCTACAGCAAAATATATTTTCTCAGAATTACCTCTTATCTCAATCTTGTATAACTTATTATCCATGAAATAGCCCACCAGATTCTTACCTTTAAGCTGATTATAACGTGAAGAATCCACTTCCTCGATCACAAATGAATTATTATATAACTCCATCTTGTGCATTTCCTTGTTCTTTGTGAATAAGGCTATGGAATCAGCAAATAACTGGTTTGCATCAGACCACAGTACGGGTTCGTAGTAAAGTCGAATAACCGAATCACGGAATGAATACGACAGTGAATCACATTTTGCCTGTAAGTCTTCACTGTAAACCCTGCAGCCGTAAAAAGCTCTCACTAAGCGGTAATTCATTGTTGAATCTTCTATGGTAACTGACCTCAGGGTATCGGCGTGCAGGTATAGATAATCATCTTCATTTACCTGTATAAACTGTGCGCTGTCAGTTATCATGAATCTTTCAGGTTCGCTGTAATACCATGATTCATTACCTTTTACAATAATATCCTGCTCTTTATCCCTTATGGTCACATTATAGTAGGCAGTTCCAAAGCCATTGTCAGTTTCGTAATATAAGGAATCACCCGTCACAATCTGTATTTCGTTATCTATATAGGCATCATCCAGTAAAAGACTCAGTTCATTCCTGGTATCGTACCATCCCCTGTTGCACCTGGCATAAAGACTGTCACCAATTATCCGCGTGGGCCCTAGAAAGTAAGCAATCTCATTTATAGTATTATATTTTAATGTATCAGAGTACATTGTATAATCAGGGTTGACGAGTTGTACACTGTCTTTAAAGTTAAACACCTCATGTTCAGTGTAATATATTCCTATGATACTGGTAAGAACATTATCTTCATTTATGATCCTGCCTCCGGTAGTGTAGGTTGCTGTTTCTTTAATCATATCATATTCAATATGATCTGTATACAGGGTTGTTTCGTTATCAATGAGTATCACAGAATCTGTTACATAAGCGTACTCAGCCTCGGAGTCATAAAGGAGGTATTCGCCGTACAGGTGAAGAGTGTCGCCCTTATAAATATGTACTTTACTGTATGCTTCTACGAGATTCTTGTTGGGGTAGAAATGGGCACTGTCGCAGGTCATATATGATTCTTTGTGCCTGAATCTTACGTTTCCGAGCAGTTGTCTCATTTCTCCCCGGTTGGCCATCAGGTCAGAGTGCAAAATTTCTATTTTCTTTTTACCCTGCCGTTCAGCCTCCTGAGAGTATATAGTGCTGAATGGTATAATAAAAAGAGCGATAAGTTTTAGATACCTTATCACCTTCACTTCAGCCATCCCTTGTTCCTGAATTTACATGTTTTGAACCTGTCGCTGATCCGTATATAGGTCATTGCCATCTTTTCCTGTATCCAGTCCTGGTATATGCCGGCTCTTTTATTTGCCAGTGCAAGCTCCTGCAGATAGTTATAGTCATTTTTCAGGTTAGCCACATGTGGTTCTGTCTGCTTATTCAGCTTTATTATCCTGAAAACAGTGTTACCACTCTCATCCTGCATCCTGAATCCTTCAGATACTTCATTAATATTCATATCTCTTACTATCATATACATTTCCTGGGGTAACCTGTTAATTTCTATCAGGCTTTCCCTTGTATCAGGTGTGACATAGAGGCCTCCGTTCATCCTGCTGTCCTTGTGTGTTGAGAATCTGAAAGCTGCATCCCTGAAGGTCAGGGAATCTGAGCGTATAAGGTCAGCAATGCTGTCGAGCCTGTTCTTTGCTTCAATTGACTGTTCAGGTGAAATTTTTGGCCTGATGAGTATATGTCTGGTGTTAATCATATCCCCCCTTCTTTCAATGAGTTCAATAATATGGAAGCCAAATGTCGACTCAATGACCTTCGATACCTGGTTCTTTTTAAGACTGAAAGCCTCATCAGCGTAGGCCTTGTCAAAGTTAGCCCTGATCTGAAAACCTAACTCTCCGCCGTTTGCTGCAGAAGCTTCATCTTCAGAATACAATACAGCAAGGGCCCTGAAACTTTCTCCCCCGACAATCCTCCTTCGCAGATCAAGTAATTGCTGCCTTGTTTCGAGCTTGCTCTGCTCCAGCCCGGGTGGATCAATCTGTACTATGCTTATTTCTACATGGGCTGGCATAAGAGGCAGACTGTCAGCTGGTACCGATTCGTAAAATCTTTTTACTTCCTCCGGCGTTATTGTTATACCCATTGCCATGTTGTTCTGAACCTGTGCAGCGAGTTGTTGATTCTCCATCATTGGTCTCAGATCCCTCCTTATCTCAACCATACTTTTTTTAAAGTACTCCTCCAGGTTTTCTTCCGAACCTGCTCGCATAACAAAATCATTGAGCCTTTCATCAAGCATCCTGTTTATATTATCTCCTGAAATTTCGATACTGTCAATCCTTGCCTGATCAAGAAATAATAATTGCACCAGTAGGTCCTCGAAAACTTCACACCTTATTGTTTCCTCAGGTCTGCGGTCACCCATTGTTATCTGCTGAAGGACCATGTTTTCTACATCAGACAGGAATACTGTTTCATCACCTACTATGGCTGATACCTCATCGATAAGATACTGAGATGAAGTGGTACCGGTGAATAAAACAAATATTAACAAACTGATAAATATGCGATTAACTATTTTCATTTCTAATATAATTCTTAGCTGTTAAACTCCTGTTTCAATAATTTATTACTTTCACCCCTTACCTGAAGACTTTGAAACTATTATCCCTAATTCCCTCATTATAAATTCCTGTCTCGATCTCCTGCAGGAAATCTATCTTCCGGTTATTCAGTATTATGGTTCTTATGTCATCCTTAACGTATTCGATCGGTGCAACTGATCCTTTAAGCCTGAAGTCTCGAATATTTACAAGGTAATGAAATGATGGATCACTTGTCTCATAATAATGGTTATTTCTAAGAAAATATGATTCATTTTCTATATCAACGGGTAATTCCCTTAAGAGGAATTTCATACCTATCCAGTTTTCTCCAAAATCATCAAATTTTTCGGCAAACTGGTATGCATAACTTTCAAGACTTTGAATATCAGCCTGCTTATCTGACCTGTACCATAATCTTGCCCTGTCAAAATTCGGTGCTTCAACAGGCAGTTTAAGGAACAGTACTTTCAATATATTGTCCAGAAGTGTGAAATTCTGCAAGTGATTGTCATAATAATCCATTATTTCCTGCTCACTTACGATAGTATCCATTTTCTGCAACATCATCTGCTGTTCATACTGGTAGATCATAAGGTTTGCCCTGGTTTCTTCCAGCTTCTTATTAATTTCCGCCTGGTATTCCTCTGAAAGGTTTTCTTCAGCCTTCTCCAGGATAAGTTCATTTCTTATCCACCTGTCAATATAATTTCTGGCAATACTGATACTGTCTTCCTTGCTGAATCCATTATTTATATTTACAGGTATCTGGTCATCAAACAGGTATTTGTCACCCACCTGGGCAACAATATTACGATTGCTGTTACTATTGTAATTGTTGCATGCAGATATTAAAAGCAATATACTGCAGGCTGTAATAATTCTTATCATTCTTCAATTTCCGATTTTAGTTTTTCAATCATTATCCTGTTTACTGATATCTGGTATTTCTTTCTTAGCTCTTTCAGCCAATGTTCTTCAAGATATTCCTGGTACCCGCTTATTATAATCCCCTTAATATCTTCAGGGTCTTTATATCTTTCTTTTTTAACTTCGAGTATATCAACAAGTATTATACCATTATTATTCTGTTGCTGACTCAATCCCCTGTTCCACCTTATATTATCAAGAAACGGATTTATACCTCTTTCCCATGTCCCTTCAGTTATTTTAACCAGTGTATCTTTCCTGCTTATTGCCTCAGCCATTACCTCCTGATAGTAATCATCATCATTATGATGTCTTCTTATAGCTCTGAGGATCCTTCTTGTTTTTCTCTTTCCCGCGTTTTTGTGGATTTCGTATACCCTTGCATGAGCAGCAGGTTCTTTCATGAATTCATCTTTCCTTAAGTTATAATACTCTATCAGTCCTGTGCTGTCATTTTCCGATCTTTTCCATATCAGGCTGTCAGATATTTCAAAGAAAAGTATACCATCATAAAATTCATTCATGAGGTACCGGAATTCAGGATATTTATCTTCCAGGATTGAATTCTCATACTCCAGGAGGTGATTATATACTTTCTGCTCAAGCAATGCATTGATAAATACCACAGAGTTGTGATCGGGCGTACGGTTGGCGTTTTGCCTTATGAAGCTGAAAAAATCCTGCATACTGCATTTTTCAGAGGCAAATGAGTAGAGGATGTCGCCTGGTATGCGATTGCGAATAATGTAATCATTACCGTGCCTGAATGATGAATCAGCGATTGAATAAAACCACTCGACAGCGTCTCTGTTAAGCTTATAGTCATATATTTTTTTAAGCTTTTCCGCAAATGATTTTTTGCTTTCTGACATGAGGTATGAATTCGAGAGCTTGCTTTCCAGGTATTTTCTGGCATCATCACCGGAAGGGAAAGGTTCTTTCTCAAGTCTTTTTATTATATGCCAGCCGTACACAGTCTTAACTGGTCTGGTGTAATCATTATCCCTTAAAAGGTTAAAAGCCGCCATGCTGAATTCATGTATCATTTCACCACTCCCGAACCATGGCAGTTCTCCCCCGTAATTGGACGACATCATATCATCAGAATTATTCTCAGCCAGTTCACTGAAATCGGCCCTGTTCTCCAGCAAAAGGTAGAGGCTGTCTATTTCCTGCCTCGCTCTTGACCTGGCTGCTTCTGTGCTTCCTGGAGGGGTGGCTTTCATTATGTGTGCAACTTTAATTCTTCCCTGGTTGTTTCTCTTATCCTGCACCTTTATAATATGATAACCACTGGCTGTCCTTATCGGTATTGATAATTCTCCCGGTTTCATTCTGTAAATAGCATTTTCAAAAGGCAAGGGTGTTTGAAAAACAGTTATATAGCCAAGATTCCCTCCATTTATGTTTACCGTGGGATCATCGCTTGCTCCTTTGGCAACTGATTCAAATGGTTCACCAAGCTTTATTCGCTGCTTTATATTCAGCGCCCTGTTATATGCCTCCAGTGTATCGGCAGGGGATGCATCTGCTGGGCATCTGATAAGGATATGCAGGGTGTGGATTTCCGTTTTGTACCTTTCATATGCTTTATTGAGTAGTCTTTCTTTAACCTCCTGGTCTGTAAGATAATTTCTTGCCAGTTGTTTCCTGTACCCTTCTAATTCGGTCTTAAATGACAGCCTCTCATGAATACCTGCATCTTCAGCTGCCTCGACTTTCAGCCTCAGATCGATGTATAGGCCGAGGTACTCATCTAAATCTGAATAATTTTCCCCTGCATTGTTCTTAAGATAGAGCCATTTAAACTCATCAGCACTTACAGTCCTGTCGTTTACTTTAATCAGGGCATCAAGTATCTGTGCATTTGAGTTAAGTGTAAGTATTAAAGTTATTATGTAAATTATAAGCTTCCTGATCTTCATGGTCAAACAATTGATTTCAGGATCTTACCTGCTATAGTTAGGTGCTTCCCTGGTTATCGTGACATCATGAGGATGACTTTCTATTATTCCTGAGTGAGTTATTTTAACAAAGCGTGATTTTTTCAGTGTTTCAATATCTTCAGCTCCACAGTAACCCATTCCAGCCCTCAGCCCGCCTATCATCTGGTATATCACTTCGGACAAGGTTCCCTTATAGGGCACTCTTGCTGCTATACCTTCAGGTACAAGTTTATTAATGTCATCCTCAATATCCTGGAAGTACCTGTCGTTTGATCCCAATTGCATTGCTTCTATTGATCCCATGCCGCGGTACGACTTATACTTGCGGCCATTGTAGATTATTGTTTCGCCCGGTGATTCCTCTACACCGGCAAACAGTGAGCCGGCCATAATTGAATCAGCGCCTGCTGCAAGAGCTTTAACTATATCACCTGAATATCTTATACCTCCATCTGCTATTATTGGTATTCCTGTTCCCTGCAGGGCCTTTGCAACGTTATGTATGGCTGAAAGCTGTGGTATACCAACACCGGCAACAATCCTTGTTGTGCATATTGATCCGGGGCCAATACCAACTTTAACACCATCAGCACCTTCATCAGCCATCATTTTAGCTGCTTCGGAAGTACCTATATTCCCGGCAATAACTTCAATATCCGGAAAGTTACTTTTTATTTCTCTCAGAATATCAACAACATTTTTTGTATGGGCATGGGCTGTATCTATGGCCAGGGCATCAACATTGGCCTTGATTAGGGCTTCAGCCCTCTCAAGGGTGTCAGATGCTATACCTATTGCTGCAGCTACCCTTAGCCTTCCTTTATTGTCTTTACAAGATGAAGGCCTGTCCTTGGTCTTGGTAATATCTTTATAGGTTATTAGACCTACCAGTTGATTCTTCTCATTTACTATAGGAAGTTTTTCTATTTTATGCTTCTGAAGAATATGTGCAGCTTTATCAAGATCTGTCTCCTGTTCAGTGGTTATCAGATCCCTGGTCATTATCTCGGATATCTTCTTGGTCATCTCATTCTCAAACCTGAGATCCCTGTTGGTTACAATTCCTACCAGCACATTATCATCTTTAATGACAGGTATGCCGCCTATCTTGTATTCTTTCATCAGGTTGATAGCTTCAGATACCGTGGCATCAATTCCTATGCTGACAGGCTCCATTATCATCACATTTTCTGCTCTTTTAACCTTTTTAACCTGGATGGCCTGTTTCTCTATAGACATATTTTTATGAATAACCCCGATGCCCCCTTCCCGGGCTATGGCTATAGCCAGCTCGGCTTCAGTAACAGTGTCCATAGCTGCTGATACTATAGGTGTATTCAGACTGATGTTTCTGGTGAAATTTGTCTTGATATTCACCTGCCGGGGAAGAACCGTTGAATAGGATGGGATAAGCAGAACATCGTCGAAAGTTATACCCTCCATAACCACTTTATCATCAAGAAAAGACATAAGCAACCGGTGTTTGATTTTGATGGCGCAAGATACAAAAAAATGATGATTGGCTGAACAGCTGACTTTTATTTTTTAAGATGTCTAAAAAATTGAATTACAGTTGTTATTTTTGTAAATATAGCATATGATTTGACCCTCGCCTTACTGCTTATGGACCGCCTGGACAAATATAGAAAAATACTGACCCGATATTGGGGCTATACTTCATTCAGACCGCTGCAGGAAGAAATTCTGAAATCAGTGAGTGATGGGAAGGACACCCTCGGACTTATGCCCACTGGAGGGGGCAAATCAATTACTTTCCAGATACCTGTCCTTGCATCAGAAGGACTGTGCATAGTAATAACGCCCCTCATAGCCCTTATGAAGGACCAGGTTGACAAGCTCCGGCAAATGGAAATAAAAGCTATGGCAATACATTCGGGGATGACAAGGGAAGAAATAGATATTGCATTTGATAACTGCGTATATGGTGATTATAAGTTTCTCTATATCTCTCCGGAAAGAATAAAATCGCAGATTTTTGAAAAAAGGGTGCAAGCAATGAATGTGTACATGGTTGCGGTCGATGAAGCCCACTGTATATCACAGTGGGGTTATGACTTCAGGCCTTCATATCTCAGTATAGCAGGAATACGAAAACTGGTTGGGAAAAATGTCCCGATGCTTGCACTTACGGCAACTGCAACATCCAGGGTGGTTGAAGATATTATGGATAAGTTGGAGTTCAGGCAAAGAAATGTATTGAAATCAGGCTTTGAAAGAAAAAACCTGGTATACCTTGTACGAAAAGTGGAAGACAAGGATAAATATATACTAGACACATTACAGAAAGTTGAAGGCTCGGGTATTATATATGTTAGAAGCAGGAAGAAAACAAAGGAAATAGCACAATTCCTCCTCGCCGCTAATATCGCCGCTGATTACTACCACGCAGGTCTAAACAGGGAACAGAGAGAACGGAAACAGAATGCATGGGCTGCAGGCAGACCAAGGATAATTGTTGCTACAAATGCTTTCGGAATGGGAATCGATAAGGCGAATGTGCGTTTTGTTATACACTGGGATATACCAGATTCGATTGAATCATATTTCCAGGAAAGCGGTAGGGCAGGAAGAGACGGGAAAAAAGCATGGGCGGTGCAATTATTTTATGACAGTGATATTGACAAAGCAAGGGAAAAAGTGAATACTAAATTTCCCCCCGTTGATTATATAAAAAATATATATGAATTACTCTGTAACTATCTGCAAATACCTATAGGAAGCGGTAAGAATGTAGTATATGATTTTAACCTGGCCGAATTTGTATCTAACTACAGGCTACCCGTTACACAGGCATATAACAGCCTTAAATTCCTTGAAAGAGAGAAATATCTTGAATTGACAGAAGAACTTAATAATCCTTCGAGGGTCTTTTTTAAGGTGAGCCGCGATGATCTGTATAAATTCCAGGTGGCCAATGCTGCAATGGATGGATTTATAAAACTTCTTCTTAGAAGCTATACAGGTATGTTCACAGAATATGTGTCCGTTAATGAAGAAATTCTGGCCAAGAAGACAGGCCTCTCCCGTGATGCTGTATATAAATTCCTTGTGAACCTGAGTAAGCGTGATATAATAAACTATATACCAGGGAAAAAGACTGCTCTGATAATATTTACCGAAGAACGCCTTGACAGAAAATCCCTTCATATCTCCCCTGATAACCATAAAGATGTAAAGGAGAAATACCTGGGCAGATTAAATGAGATGATTAAATATGTTAGCTCACAAACAAGATGCCGAGCCAGTATGTTACTGGACTATTTCGGTCAGGAATCTGTGAGATGCGGCATGTGTGATGTTTGCATGAGCCGCAATGAACTTGACCTGAGTAAATACGAGTTTGACCAGATACTTGATAAAGTAAAGGATATTCTTCAGAAGAAAAGCCTGACAGCGGATCAACTGGTGAAAAAACTTGACACTGATGATGAAAAAGCCGTCAAGGTAATAAGATGGCTGCTCGACCATGATAAAATATTGAAGGATGATAACGAAAACCTCGTCTGGAATACATGACTACCTCAACCCCTAAACCCCTCAACCCCTCAACAAGTACATTGTAACCATTTCTCAAACTAACCATCTTTCGTTAATATCATTTATTTGAATAATTTTGTGACAAAATTAACCCTATGGATGAAGATATAGTATATTCCAGGGAAGTGATAGAATTCATAGCGGTAGCCAATGAATATTGCCGCTTTCTCGAAGAGGCCTCCTCAGCAGATGGGCTAAACCTCTTAGTGGTTCTCCAGAAATTATTGCCTCTCCTGTATACGAAGGCTTTAAATCTTCCGGAGATAGAATCAAAACTCGATGAGGATATTGAAAAATTCGTCAGGGAGGAAGACTGGCAGCTCATAAAGGATAATCTTACACTTAAGTTCGGTGAGGCTAATGATTATATTGATGTCAACCAGGATAAGGAATCAACCGAAGAACTGATCTACGGCGATCTTGCTGAAAACCTGGCTGATATTTACCAGGATATTAAGGATTTCCTGATGGTTTACAGGATGGGTACCGTGGAGTTGATTAATGATGCCCTGTGGGAATGCAGGGAGACCTTCAGAATGTTCTGGGGCCATAAACTGGTAAATACTATAAGAGCCGTACATTTTGCTTTGACTGATACAGAAAAGATAGGTGGTGATATTTCCGGGGACAGGTCCGGGAAGGATAAATCAGACTGGATTTTATCACGCCGGCAGGAAGAATTCCGGAAGGAGAATGAGAATGAGGATGACTTATAAGGAGAACATAGACAAGCAGGAACTGGCGGAATATCCTGTATCAGGGTTTGAGGGAGAAATAGTGCTGGTTGATGATTACAGTAAACTGGAGGAAAGTATAAGAATGCTCAAATCAGCCAGTGTCATAGGTTTTGATACCGAAACAAAACCCTCCTTCAGAAAAGGGAAAAATAATAAAGTAGCACTATTACAATTATCTGACAGTAAAAGGGCATTCCTTTTCAGGTTAAATAAGATCGGGCTGCCATCCGAACTTGTTGACATACTGTCTGATGAATCAGTTGCTAAAGTAGGTGTGGCTATACATGATGACATTAAAGGCCTGAAAGCCATAAGAAATTTTAAAGATGGTGGATTCATTGAGCTGCAGGACTATGTGAAAGAGTTTGGAATAGTCAGTTCCGGACTCAGAAAATTATCAGCTATTATCCTGGGCTTCAGGATATCCAAGAGACAACAGGTCTCAAACTGGGAAGCTCCCAATCTTACTGATGCACAGTTGAGTTATGCAGCCACTGATGCCTGGGTATGTTGCGAAATATATAAGAAACTGGATAATCAAAAGACCGGGTAAAATAATATGAGCGGGAATATTAAATTAATACTTAAGTCAGGTAAAGACCAGTCGGTGCTGAGACGCCATCCATGGATATTCAGCGGTGCAATAAAGAAAATGTCCGGGGAACCGGCAGAAGGTGATACAGTAGACGTCTTTGATAATAAAGATAATTTCCTGGCACGGGGGCATTACCAACCTGGCTCCATAGCTGTAAGAATACTTACTTTCAGTGATGAACAAATAGATGAAGGGTTTTACAGGGAAAGGATTAAGGATGCCGTTGAATACAGGGAAAAAGCCGGGATATTCGACCTTCCGTCTACTAATGTTTTCAGGTTGATTCATGCCGAAGGTGATAATTTGCCGGGACTGATAGTAGATATATATAATAATGTGGCTGTTATGCAGTCACATTCGGCCGGCATGTATTACCAGAAGGAACTGCTGGCAGATTTATTACTTTCTTCTATGGGTGCACGTATCACTGCCGTGTATGATAAAAGTAATACAACATTGCCTTTTAAAGCAGACATTGAACATGATAATGGATTCCTTAGAGGATCGGAGATTGGAAATATAGTGGAAGAATACGGTAACAGGTTTTATGTCGACTGGGAGCAGGGTCAGAAAACAGGTTTTTTTGTTGACCAGAGGGAAAACAGGAAACTTATCCAATCATTTAGCAGGGATAAAAAAGTACTGAACCTTTTTGCATACACGGGCGCCTTCTCAGTATATGCGCTGAAAAATGCTGCAATAGTTCATACGGTAGACGTGTCAGCCAGGGCAGTGGAAATGGCAGAGAAAAATATTACATTGAATTACGGTGACGACAGAAGGCATAAAAGCTTTGCACAAGATGCTTTCAGGTTTATGGATGAAACAGATAATAAATATGATCTCATTGTACTTGACCCGCCTGCATTTGCCAAGCATCAGAATGTGTTGCATAATGCCCTGCAGGGATATAAAAAACTCAACAGGAAGGCAATAGAGATAATAAATAAGGGTGGTATACTGTTTACTTTTTCTTGTTCACA
>CAZSJH010000006.1:0-39370 GCA_964607105.1 uncultured Rikenellaceae bacterium
CTTCCCACTGAATGAACTGGCCCGTGACCCTTCGTACTCTTGATCATCGCCGCGTACAATGTTTCGATATCATAACCTCTTATACCTTTCAGGTAACTGTCGGCAATCAGGGAGGCTGAGTTGGATCCTATCATGCAATTCCTGTGACCGGGACTGGCCCATTCAGGGAGCCACCCACTTTCAAGATAAGTGTTAACCAGGCCATTCATGATATTACTGTTCAGCTCGGGATACATCAGAGTAAAAAATGGGAATACTGCCCTGAAAGTATCCCAGAAACCATTGTCCGTAAACATATAACCTGGCAATACTTTTCCGTTATAAGGACTGTAGTGAACGATATCTCCCTCACCGTTTATTTCATAGAATTTGCGAGGGAAAAGAAGCAGCCTGTACAGACAGGAATAGAAAGTACGAATTTGATCAAAATTGTCACTTTCCACTTTAATCCTGCCAAGTTCCCTGTTCCAGGATTCCCTGGCCTCATTCATAACTGTTTCGAAGGTTTTTGATCCAACCTCGCTACTGAGGTTCCTTTCAGCCTGTTCATGGCTTATGAATGATGATGCTACCCGCGCAGTTACAATTTCATCTTTGCCCGTTCTGAAGCCTACAATGGCACCGGCATGAAAACCCTCTGCCTCCTTGTGGTTAGCCTGAAATTCATTATTTAGCCAGGTATGTGTGTAATCAAAGTCCTTATCAAATTCTATCACAAAATAATTATGAAAATTATCAGGAACACCACCGCTGTTATTCCTGCAATATCCAATAATTTTACGTTCCTCAGGCAGGATCTTAACCATTGATCCTCTGTAAAAACCATCAATAAGAACCCATGAGGAATCATTTTCAGGGAAAGTAAACCTGAATATTGCAGACCTTTCTGAAGGTGTTATTTCTGCCGTTACGTCATAATCGGCAAGATATACACTGTAATAATGCGGTTTAACTATTTCAGACTTATGTGAAAACCATGATGCGCGTTCTTCACCATCAAACTTGATCTTACCTGTTATTGGCATAAGAGAGAAGGCGGCGTAATCGTTTATCCATGGACTTGGCTGGTGGGTTTGTTTTATACCCCGGATCTTATAAGCATCATATGTATATGCCCATCCATTGCCCATTTCACCTGTCTGGGGTGTCCAGAAATTCATACCCCATGGAAGGGCTATGGCAGGGTAGGTGTTGCCATTCGACAGTTTAAATTCGGAATCGGTGCCCATTAAGGGATTAACCAGTTCCACGGGATCGAATGCTGCATCTCCCTTTCTGTCTGTACGGCATGAGCTACCAATGACAGTAAGAAGTATGATTGTAATAGTGATAGCAAAGGTGTTCTTCATTGTTGAATATTTGGTTTCTCGTTACTCGTTACCATGAGCCACAATCACTGGCCGTCCTGGAAAGCTATTGCTTTTCGGGGATCCCTGAATCAAAGATTCGGGGCCCGGTTGTCGTTTTTTCACTTTTCAGCACTATGCCTGACCAGTTTAAATGAGTTTACTATAATAATTGCCAGCAGGCCACCGAATATTGTAAATAAAACCGTTATACCGTTTACAAGTATACCGTATGTAATACCGGTTTGCTCGCTGAGATTAAACAGCAGGAATAGTTGCAGTACAAAGAAATGGGTAGTGCCTATACCTCCGGGACTGGGTATAGCCCAGCCAATTGTCCCCACGAAGAGGACCACGAATGCAAAATAAAAACTTAGATCCTCTGTTGAGGGCAGAGCCCTGAGGCAGCAATAATTCATAAGGACCATCAGGAACCAGATCATTATAGTCTGCAGAGCAAAAATACGGTATGATTTTATCCTGAATGTTTTCTTTACTGTAGTCCAGAACTCTTTTATGAAAGCCCTGATCTTACCCATGAGCCTGTAACGTTTGAATATCAGCACCATGGCAACAATCATCAGCATAATTCCCAGGGCCAGAAAACTCAGTTTCAACAGATTATCAGAAATTGAGATTTTAACATTGTTAAAGGCAGCAGCAATGAGATCACGAAGCCTTCCGAATTCAAGGAACAAAATCACTACAATGGCAAGAATGAGTGTTATAAGGTCATATATCCTTTCGGATATCACCGTGCCAAAGCTTTTTGAGACTGGCACACCAGATGATTTCTGCAGCGAGGTGCACCTTATTATCTCTCCCAGCTTGGGTGTAAAACTGTTAATAAAATAACCAAGGAGCAGGGAATAAGAGACATTGTTGATATGCGGAAAACTGCCGTTATTCTCAATTAACAATTTCCACCTGTATGCCCTGAACACGAACATAATTATCAGAAATAATACGCTTAAAAGTATCCAGTTTATTTGAGCTTCTGACAGCAGTGCAAAAATCTGGTCAAGGGGCTTGTTCCTTAGTGTCAGGAAAAGAAAGAATCCTCCAATGATAATACCTGTTGCAGCATTTATTATATGTTTCCTCATACCGGGCAGTTTACCGGGAAAATCATTAGCCGATAAAGATAATAATAAATGGATAAAATTATTGTTTCAACCTTAGATATACAGGCCGGTGATCAGATATAATCTCTTCATATTCGGAATAACATCTGTCGGGCCTGTTAACAATTGTAGTATCAATGTTCTGGAATAATTCATCACTAACACAAATATGGTCTATATGACTTGGCCATGAGGGATATGACCACCATGAAACATTTCCGCGTGCTATGCTCATGTCGGTGAATTTAAAATTATCAGTATCATTGATCAGTGTCCAGAAAACGTTGGTTTCATAGCTTGTTCCGTCTATTTCATCATTGAGATCACCCAGCACAATAACCGGCTCGTCAGGGTAATTAACTGATATGTACTTATGTAAGGAATCAGTGGCATTTCTTCTGCGTTCCTCGTTATCATCTCCTTCACAGCATTTAAAGTGGTTGTTTATCAAAATTGTCTCTATGCCTGTTGGCAGATGTGTTACATGTATTTCAAAGGGTGGGCGAGGGAATGACCAGAAATCATCCCGGAATATTACCTTGCTTTCAGTATCGTCAATATCAACCTCAGACACTTTGTAAAGATATGCCAGGTTCCAAACAGAATTGTCAATCGGGTAATATATTCCTTCCCAGCCAATAAGCCTTTCAACAAGTTTATCAAATTCTTCCTCCGAGCTGATTTCCTGCAGGGCGATAATATCAACATTCATTTGCTTTATCAGCTCAGCCACAACTTTTGCTGTTTCCTGATTGTACCTGGGATACTCCTGGATATTAAATGTTGCTATATCGAATGTATTATCAGAACCACAAATTACACAGTCTGAAAAATCAGTCCCTTCATTGCTGCTGCTGGCTGGTTTGCGACATGAAACCATAATCAGGCTTATCGCCAGTGCAAATAATATTAGCCTGTTATAATTCCTGCTCATATATGTTTTTTTGCTTCCGTAAAGATGCAAAAAAAGCAGAAATAATAGAATGAGGACTTACCCGGCCTTTATAATAGGGAGGGAAATTCAGGCAGCAATTAATATTTATTCAGGCTTACCGATGAGAGCAATTATTGTATTACCTGTTTCGGGTGCAATTTTTTCTTCTGAGGTAAAAGGGATTAATCTCTTATTACTATTAATAAGAAAAAGGGGGATTATCGAATTCCCGTATTCATTCTTGAAATCCCCGAAGCTGAATTTTTCAGTTAATTTTGTTGACTTAATTACAGCTCCTTCCTGGATTCTGTTTGTTATGTAACTGAAAGTTATATCTTTCCCGAAAAGCAACCTGCCCCTTAAATACTGAGGTGAGAATTCTCGTTCATCTTGTTTTGTGTTGGGGTGAAGCTGGTATAAATTTTCCTTGTCAAATATTTCCGAAAAATACAGAACGCCCAAAGAATTTACTTCATCATTAGAGGTTAATGCCAGCAACTTTCCAACTCCTTCAAGATTTATTTTATCTATTATCTTATCTGATATAATGCTTTCATTATAGGCGGTTATACCCATCATTTTAGCCTTATTTGCCTGATACCTGTTAGTATCCAGGACAACCACGTTGATATTATTTTCCCTCAGAATCGATGCTATCTGTAAAGCCCATTCCTGTGCCCCGGCAATAATAACTCCCTGGGGGTTTGATTGTGAAATATTCAATAATTTACCTGCCAGGGGAGATGTAATGCCATAAATCAGAACTGTTCCAATTATTACTGTGAAGGTGAGAGGGACAAGGTACTCAATCTGCGGGGTTTCAATTTCTGCCAGTTTCAATGCAAATACTGAAGATACTGCGGCTGCAACTATTCCTCTCGGCGCCATCCAGGATATGAATAACTTTTCCTTAAGATTCAAATTCGATTTGATGGATGAGATAAAAACTGACAATGGTCTGCCTATAAATATTAAGATCACCAGAAAAATTATACCCACATAACCAGCGAGTTGAATATCGCTCATGGACAGTCGGGCGGAGAGAAGGATAAATAAAACAGGGATCATTAAAACGGTAAGGTTTTCTTTGAAATCCTTTATGTTTTTTACAGACACATACTTTTGATTGGCCAGTACGATTCCCATTATTGTTGAAGCAAGCAATCCTGATTCTTCCTGAAAATGATTTGAGATCAGAAAGGCTGCCAACACAAAGCTAAGTGCAGCAACCTCCTGGAGAAAGTCAGGTATCCAGTACTTTTTTATCACAAGTGTCAGCAATAATGCTGAACCACCACCTATAATGGTACTCATAAATATAGTCTTGAGCAGGTTAAGCAGAATTACGGGCGCTGCATTATCAACTTTACCTATCAATATCACTTCAAAGACCAGGATTGCCAGCAAAGCCCCAATAGGGTCAATAAGTATTCCTTCCCACTTGAGAATATTACCAACATTTTGCCTTGGCCTTATATTGCGAAGCAATGGTCCAATAACTGTTGGTCCTGTGACAGTAAGAACTGCACCCAGTAATATTGATATTTCAATGTTTAAACCAAAAAGCCAGTGTGCTGAAAAGGTTACCATTAACCAGGTGACAATAGCGCCTACAGAAATTAATAATGTCACAACCCTGCCAATTTTCTTGAATTCACTTAATTTCAGGGTGAGACCACCTTCAAACAGAATTATTGCAACCGACATGGAAATAAATGGAATAAGGATGTCTCCAAACATTTCATCGGGATTTATGAAGCCAAATACAGGTCCGGCAACAATCCCGAAAATAAGCAGTAGTAATATTGACGGAATTTTTATTTTCCAGGAAACCCATTGTGCAGTAAATCCAAGTAATACTATTAACCCCAGGCTTATTAAGATATTCTCGGACATATTACTTAATTCTGTTATAATTTTGTTGTGCTATAGAAATTTTTGCCGAATTTAGCATTAAAATCTCATGAAACACCTGATTTTACTAATATCTTTAACTATCAGCTTTTGCTGTTGTCAGCACAGAACAGGGGGAAATATATCCGGGATTGAATTTTATGTAGGCACCTATACCGGATCAGGCAGCCAGGGGATATATAAATACTTAATGTATGGTGATGGCACCCTTGAACCGGAAGGGCTGGTAGCTGAAACCGAAAATCCATCATATCTTGCATTAAGTGACAACAGGAAATTCTTGCTTGCAGTGAATGAAAACAGTCCTGAAGGGACCATCGAATCGTACCGCGTAGAGGGAGACAGCCTGACAATGATAAGCCGGAGTGAAACAGGTGGAGCACATCCTTGTTTTGTGTCCATTAATGAGGATGCTTATGTTTTAACCGCCAATTATTCAAGTGGCACCATAGGGTTACTTAAACTGACTGGCAATGGCGAACTGGGTGGATTACTCGATGTTCAACAACATACAGGCAGTGGAACGACTGACAGGCAACAGGGTCCGCATGCCCATTCAGCGTGGTTTGAACCCGGTACATCGAGGGTTATCTCAGCTGACCTGGGAACAAATGAGATATGGTTTTCAGATCTGGACACAGTGCAGGAGAAGCTTTTACCCGAAAATCCACAGAGGCTCAAAATGGATCCTGGTGCAGGCCCCCGTCATATGGCATTCCACCCTGATGGTAAATGGATTTACGTGGTTAATGAACTGAATAGTACTGTGACACTTGTTAAAAAAAATGCCAGTGGGGAATTTGAAAAAGGACCCTCTTTTACATGCCTGCCGGCTGATTATGAGGGTCCAAATTACTGCGCAGATATACGTATTTCTTCAGATGGAAGATTTGTTTATGCCTCCAACAGGGGTCATAACAGTATAGCTATATTCAAAACGAATGAGGAAACTGGTATATTGGAACCAATTGGTCACCAAACTACATGCGGAGATTGGCCACGGAATTTTATATTATCACCGGACCAAAATCACCTGCTTGTGGCAAACCAGAATTCAGATAATATCGTGTCGTTTAAGAGGGACATTATGACGGGTTATATTGAACCGGTAGATACTGCTAAAGCACCATCACCGGTATGCATATTATTCCTGTAGATTCGGTCAATTATTATTCCTTTTAATTATCATGTCAGCTTAGAAAATACCTGTGTCAATTGTACCCTGTTACGCACATTAACCTTTCTGAAAATATTATAGGTGTGGTCTTTTACAGTCTGAAGTGAAATGAACAGTTCTTCAGCTATCTCCTGGTTTGTTTTACCCTTACATATCTCGGCAATTATCTGTTTCTCTCTTTTTGATATGCCGTACTTCTGGTATAGATTTTCAAGTGTGTCAGTAAGTTCAATAAATTGATTTTCGTTCCTCTTCAGGAATGATTTGAGCAAGAATATAAGTACAAGATCAGCACAGAAATAAACCAGCAGGAAATATAAACCCACATATACATTGAGATATGCGAAATGTAGAGCAAGAGCATTAATCAGTGCCAGGCCGAGGGCAATAAAACCGAACCTTACCAGCAAAGCCCTCTTATCATTATTTCTGGTTCGCAGAGCCGCCGATAAGAGCAGTACAAGGATATATATTCTGACAATTATATCGATAGCATAAAATGCTGTTCTTATAAGCTGATGGATATCAGCACTGAGCAATTCTGTGTTATCAGGTAATTTTCTGATGATGAGGCCATAAACAAGAAATGAGACAGTTGTAAGGGTAAAGAATATTATTGATACCGGCTGGTATACTTTACGTGAGATCAGCTCATAAGATGTTTTTAAAAGAAGATACCATGCCGCTATAATAAAAGGTACGCCAAAAAATGGTATCACAATAACTATTGATTCAATCTGGGCGATTCTGAAATCATACTTTAGTAGGATTTCCCTTATTGCTATACTTCCGAGTATGCCGTAAATACCAAAAGCGAAATGGAGTATTTTATAATAGAGAAAACTGTTAAGGTAATCAATATGGTATATTTTCCTGAGCCTGAGCAAAAGTACAAGGCTTAAGGTTCCACCTGAGACAGAGACTATAATGACAATAAAAACAACCAGCCTGATCATTGGAAAATATTTAATACAAATGAAACAAATTACTGCCTTCAAGGCAAGATATTTCCTCAAAACCTTTACATACCAAAGTTGGAAAAACGAAAAATCCTACTTTCGGCGGATTGACTTTGCCTGCTTCACATATATATATTTGAATCAGTAATCAAAAAATAGGGATCATGGAAAAAATAACAGAATTATTACCGAGAGCAGGTTCAGCCTACAGTTATGGATGGAGAGTTATGTCGAAGAATTTTATATCACTGTTCCTGGTATCATTGATAATATTTATAGCAAGCGTACCCATTGGTGTCTTCTTTAATATATCTGATATAAGACCCGATAACTATGGAATAGTAGCCATGGCGGTCATCTTTGCCCAGATATTCGGACTGGCTTATTCAATATTCTTATTATCACCTCTGGAGTATGGTGCAAAATTTGTCTACCTGAAAGCAGCCCGGAATGATAAGTTTGAAGTACCTGACATGTTTGACTCGTTTAAAAGCTACCTGAACGTAATACTTGCCGCTCTTCTGAGCGGGGCTATTATTACTTTTGGTTTTTTCTTTCTTATCATCCCGGGTATTCTTTTCGCATGCCGTCTGGCCTTTGTGCCTTTTCTTGTAATGGATAAGAAACTTGACCCGGTGAAAGCCGTTGAAGAAAGCTGGAGATTAACCAAAGGACATGGATGGCGTATTTTATGGATGGGTATACTGGCCTTCTTTATATTTATAGGAGGATTAATTGTATTTATTTTCGGAGCATTCGTTGCCGGTATGTGGATCAAGGCTTCCTTTGCTTCGCTTTACCATGCAGTACTCGTCGAAAAAGGTGAATTTGTGGTTCCCAACGGTGATCAGTAATCTTTAAATAAAAGATGCTCAGTCAGGGCATCCGTACAGTTGATATAAAAACCCACTGATTTGTTTTCATTACACCGGTTGAGAAACCGGTGTTTTTCGTATTTTTACACTTGAAATAAAAATAAATTATTATGTCAGGACACAGCAAATGGTCAACCATTAAACGGAAAAAGGGTGCCAATGATGCTAAGAGAGGTAGAATGTTTACCCGTTTAATTAAAGAAATTACAATAGCTGCCAGGGAAGGAGGAGGTGATCCCGAAACCAATCCCACGCTGAGGCTGGCCGTACAGAACGCAAAAGGGGCTAACATGCCCAAAGATAACATTGAAAGGGCGATTAAGAAAGCCACAGGTGATGACGCAGCTAAGTATGAAGAAACAACCTTTGAAGGATATGCTCCCAACGGTATTGCTGTTTTCGTTGAATGCCTTTCAGATAATAATAACCGTACAGTTGCAAGCATCAGGTCAATATTTAATAAATATGGTGGTAACCTTGGAACAAATGGTTCTCTGGGTTTCCTTTTTGACAGGAAAGGTATATTTACCATAAGGAAGAATGATGATATTGACATGGACGATTTTGAACTTGAATTGATTGACGGCGGAGCAGAAGAAATTGAAACGGATGATGACATGATAACAGTCACCTGCGCTATGGAGGATTTTGGTAACCTAAATAAGAAATTGGAGGAGATGGGAGTGGAACCGGTAAGCGCTGAGCTCCAACGAATACCTAACGATACAAAAGTACTTGATATCAGTAGTGCAGGGAAAGTACTCAGGCTGATGGACGCCCTTGAGGAGAATGATGACATCCAGAATGTATTTCATAACCTCGAGATGACAGAAGAACTGGAGGCTGAGCTTGAGAAACAATAAAAGAAGATTATTTACTATTTTTATGTCATGAAAAGATATATCCTGCTAATAACACTCATTGCATTTTGCACCGGCATCCAGGCACAGAAGCTTGTGAAAGCAGAAGAACTGATTAATGGGAACAGTACTTACGGGACCGGCAAAGTGGAAATAAGCCAGGATGCACGTGTTGATTCATTGCTCAGCAGGCATATAATAGCAAATGAAAAGGCCGATGGCATAAACGGATTTAGAATACAAATATACAGGGGCTCAGGACGTAATGCCAGAGAGGATGCAAATGAAACAAAAGCTGAATTTATTTCAAAATTTCCGGGAATAGATTCCTACCTGAGCTTCGATCTACCCAATTATTTCAAAGTAAGGATAGGTGACTACCGTACACGACATGATGCTTATCCCGACTTGAAGAGGGTGAAGGCTAAGTTTCCAAATGCCTACATTGTGAATGATTTAATATCTTATCCCGATCCTGATAAGTAAATTATGAGTGACGATATTAAACATGAATGTGGCATAGCAGTGGTAAAATTGCTAAAACCTCTTGAATATTTTATTGAGAAATACGGCAGGTGGGATTATGGACTGCAAAAGATGTATCTGCTCCTTGAGAAACAGCATAACAGGGGACAGGATGGTGCCGGGATAGCAGGCTTGAAGAAAGGGGTGAAACCGGGTGAAAAGTATTTTTTCAGACACAGGTCTAACGGTGTGAATCCCATAAGAGAAATATTTGATGCCATCTATGATGATGTCAGAAAGCTTGGATTCGAACATACAGCTTCCTATGATTATGATTTTCTCAGGAAAAACCTTCCTTATGCTTCGGATATCTATATCGGGCATGTACGCTACGGAACATACGGGCTCAATAATATTGAGAATGTACATCCGGTAATAAGGTCAAATAACTGGCGCTCAAGAAACCTGGTGCTGGCAGGGAATTTTAACCTTACAAATGTTAATGAAATATTCGGATCACTGGTTGACATAGGACAACACCCGACGGATTTTTCAGATACGGTAACCATACTCGAAAATTTAGGCCATTTCCTTGATGAGGAAGTGGAAAACCTGTTCAGGAAATACAGGAAAAAAGGTCTGGCTAAAAAGAAAATTTCGCCTTTGATAGAAAGTAATATCGTTGTGTCTGATGTCCTGCGTAATGCAAGCAAAAAATGGGATGGAGGTTATGCAATGGCAGGAATGCTGGGACATGGCGATGCTTTTGTGATAAGAGACCCATGGGGGATACGCCCGGTGTTTTATAGTATTGATGATGAGGTTATAGTGGTGGCATCAGAACGACCGGTCATACAAACAGTCTTTAACCTGAAAACAGCCCAGGTTCAGGAGCTAAAACCTGGATATGGCATTATTTCAAAATCGGAAGGAGAGACTACAATTGAAATGATACGTGAGCCGGGCGCGGAGAAAAAGTGCTCTTTCGAGAGAATCTATTTTTCCAGGGGAACAGATAAATCAATTTACAGGGAAAGGAAAAAGCTCGGTGAACAGCTTACTGACAGGGTGCTGGATGTGATTGATCACGACCTGGGGAATACAGTATTTTCCTATATACCTAATACTGCTGAGAGTGCTTTCTACGGGATGATTAAGGGATTGGAAGATTACCTGAGAGATCATAAGATTAAGCTTATAAGGGAGAGGGGAAATAAAATGTCGGATGAGGAACTTGATGTGCTTCTCTCAACAAGACCACGCATAGAGAAACTCGCAGTAAAAGATGCAAAACTGAGAACATTCATAACCGATGACAAATCAAGGGATGACCTGGTGGGGCATGTCTATGATGTTACCTACGGGGTAATAAGAAGGGGGATTGACAGTATGGTGGTACTGGATGACTCAATAGTAAGGGGTACAACCCTTAAAAAAAGCATTGTCCGGATCCTTGACAAGCTTGATCCGAAAAAGATTGTTGTTGTATCATCATCACCCCAGATCAGATACCCCGACTGTTATGGTATAGATATGGCAAAACTGGGAGATTTTATTGCATTTAAGGCGGCAATTGAATTATTGCAGGAAAGGGGTATGGAAGAAAAAATCGGAGAGATATATGAGGCGGCAAAAAAGGAAAATCAAAAACCCCTGGAAGAAATAAGAAATATCGTAAAAGAAATATATGACCCCTTTTCTGCTGATGAGATCTCTTTAAAGATTGCCAGGATGCTTAAGCTTTCTGTAATTAGAGCTGAACTTGTAATAATATATCAGTCTATTGAAGGACTGCATGAAGCTTGCCCCGGGCATCTGGGCGACTGGTACTTTACTGGAGACTATCCCACACCGGGAGGTAATAAGGTGGTTAACCAGTCCTATATAAATTATATCGAGAAAAAAGATACAAGGGCATATTAAAAACCCAGGTCATAATCTTCCCTGTATGAAGCAAGATGCCTGTTTATCTTTTCAACATACATGTCTTTTATTGTGATCATGATCCCCGTTTCATTTACATTCCCGAAACTGTCATTTAGTATGGTCCCAAAGGTACGCATGGTTGGTGACAGGTTCATATAGGCATTAATGAGGGGAGGAATGGTTTCCTGCACTTTTCTTACTTCCTGTGACAAGATCTTGTAGTCATCCTTATAATTATCAGCCGAAAGGACACTTTTCATGAAATCTTCATCAATGTCCAGGGAAATATCCTTCTTGGGTACTACCAGTTTATCCGGATCACTGAAATGCTTCTTCATGAAATAAATTATCAGGCTTCGTGCATGTATGTGAAAATGAGGGTACATGGTAACCTTCCCAAATAAATACTTCACTGTTGGATTCTCAATTACAATTGCACCGAGTCCGTCCCAGAGATTGTCCAGCGCAAACAGGCTTTTCCTGCCTTTTGCCCTTGACTGGTAATCAGGCTGAACAAATGACCTTCCAAGTTCCATTAGGTTTGGCAGATATTCCTTGGTGAAAGCGTCCGAAAAATTGAAGTAATCATAAGATGCCATGTCAGAAGGGTCAACTTTCTTCTTACTGTCATCGTGAATAAAAAACCTGTAACCCCCAATAATATCCCTGTTTTCAGGGTCCCAAACAATCAGCTGCTGATGTGGTGATGACTCAGAGAAATCGTATTCATCAAGATCAATAGCTTTCCCCGTTCCACCTCCGGCCTTCCTGAAGGTAATCTCTCTCAGTCTGCCCACTTCGTGCATAAGTTTCGGTGAATCGTGGCTGGTAAAAACATATACCTCGTTATAGGCATTATTTGTCTTGCGTAATAGTTTATCCTCGGTCAGCTCCTTCTCAATCTCATGTAGCTGTAGTGGATCTACAATTTTCTTCATAACTTACTTGTTTGACCTGTTAAATTTTAGACCATTTAAATAAAACGGACGAAAGTCCCAATTCAAAAGTAATAAAATTATTGAATTACTTTAGCCAGTTCATAGGCTTTACCTTTAAGCCAGCCGGTCCATTCAACAATTGTTCTGGACCTGTCAAACGTTTCCCGGGCTATAGCCTCTCCAAATACAATGTGGAGATCTTTGTCTTTCTGTTTAAACATTTCATCAGGTAAGTAAAGCATTTCTATATTTGCTTTTATACCTATTGATTTTCTGAAATTCGATAGCTTGTAAAACCAGTTTGAATTTTTACCTGAAAAATATACAGGAACAATATCTCTTTTATGCTTAATAGCTTTTACAAGGAAATTCTTCTGCCATTCAAGATCCCTGATCTCACCGCGTTTCTTTCTTGAACATAAGCCTGCTGGAAAATATAGTATCTGTGCATCTGAAGCATATGCTTCCTCAATTTTTATTGCCGCTTCCCTGGCCTGGCTTCCATGTTTGTTTATCGGTAAAAATATCCCTGACATATTGCTGATATTAAGCAGTATATCGTTTACAGGAAATTTAATGTCATCAAAATGATTTGATACTTCTGTCATGAAAACAAGGCCGTCAAGGCCCCCTAAAGGATGGTTTGAAACAAACACATAACGTCCTGGACCGGGTATATTATGCCTGTTATGTACCTGGTAGCCGATACCAAGAAATTCAAGCCCTGCCTTTACCAGGTCTATATTCTTAAGGTCACCATATTTCGACATAAAATCATTAAGCTCATCCTCATGAATCACCCTTCTCAGGTAGCTGATTATAAAATTCGGTATTAACCTGGCAAGAGCCGGGTTTTTGTCCCGGAATATTTCTTTGACATCTATCCTGGTCTCAACCGAAACAGTACTTTCATTCATCTGATTAACCCTTCTGCTTGGATATATTTTAGCTACTGCAAATTTAGACAAAAAACGGCAAACCTGACTCTATGTATGCCATAGATTATATGACCGGAATCCATGCCCCGGCAGGCAATAGAAAAAGGGATATTATTAAAAGTTATCAACAAAGTGTAAAAAAATGGAGTAAAGTGGAGTAAAGTGGGGATTTTTTCTTAATTTTACCATCAAACTTGTTTTTAGATATGGCCACATTCATAGGTGATTACAGCTGCAAGATTGATGCCAAGGGCCGGTTGATTTTTCCGTCTGCCTTTAAAAAGCAGATGCAATCTGCTGTTAATGACCACTTTGTGGTGAGGAGAGATATTTTCGAACAGTGCCTGGTATTATATACATCAGGTGACTGGGAGGAACAGATGAACAAGATACGCAGCAGGATAAATCCCTATAACAGGGAGCACAATATGTTCCTGCGCAATTTCTTTAAGGGAACGGCAGAGCTGACTCTCGACAGCAGTAACCGTTTATTGATTCCCCGAAGGCTTATTGAAGTAGCGGGGATACGAAAGGAAGTTGTGCTGGCAGGCCATGATGGCAGGATTGAGATCTGGGCCAGTGACAGTTATGATAAGATTGACATGCCGGTGGATGATTTTGCTGACCTGGCAGAAAAACTGATGGGTGGTAAATTACCTGAAGGAGAATTATGATGTTATACCATGTCCCTGCATTGCTGAATGAATGTATTGACGGGCTGAACATTCAGTCTGACGGGGTTTATGTCGATGTAACTTTTGGTGGTGGTGGCCATTCATTTGAAATACTAAAGCGTCTTGACAAAGGAAAGCTCATCGCTTTCGATCAGGATGCAAATGCTGAGAAGAATAAACCGGTTGATGACCGGTTTCTGTTTATAAACCAGAATTTTCGTTTTCTGAGAAATAACCTCCGCTACAATGGAGTGGAGTCAATAAACGGTCTTGTCGCTGATCTGGGTGTCTCCTTCAGACAGTTTGACGATCCGTTAAGAGGTTTCTCATACAGGTTCGAATCAACTCTTGATATGAGAATGAACCGGGGTGCCGGCAAAACAGCTGCAGATATTGTAAATAATTACACAGAGGAAAAGCTGAAAGAGGTGCTGAACGAATACGGGGAATTCAGGAATGCGGGCGCCCTGGCTTCGGCAATTGTTTCATACAGGTCAGGATCTCCAATAAAAACAACGGGTGAACTGGTGGAATCGGTCAGAGAGTATATTCCTGAACGGGCTCAAAAAAAATACCTGTCAAGATTATTCCAGGCTTTACGAATTGAGGTTAACAGGGAAATTGAATTTCTCAAGGAAATGCTATTGCAGGCTGCTGAGATTCTTGTAAAAGGAGGAAGAATAGCAGTGATATCGTACCATTCTCTTGAGGACAGGCTGGTGAAGAATTTTTTCAGAACTGGAAATTTTGAAGGCAAGGAAAGGAAGGATTTTTATGGCAACCCTGAAAGCCCATTTATCCTGGTTAACAGGAAGGTGATAAGCCCTTCCGAAGAGGAAGTGAGTATGAACAGGAGGGCCAGAAGTGCCAGGTTACGAATAGCAGAAAAGAAATAGAGATGGCGAAAAAGGAAAAAACAGCGGCAAAAGGAGAAAACCACAGGACTGAAGGCTTCATTAAGAGTCTTATCAGCGGGTCTCTTTTCAGTGAACGAATAATACTGGGTAATCTTCCATTCTTGCTAATGCTCACTGTCATGGGGGCACTTTACATAGCCAATAGGTTTCATGCAGAGAAAATAATAAGAAGAACTGATGTATTGCAGGAGGAAGTTAAGGAGCTAAGGGCGGAAGCCATGGCTACAACATCCGAACTTATGTACATAAGCAAACAATCTCAGGTGACAAGACTGGTTAACCAGCGTGGATTGGAGTTGAAAGAGTTAAAAGAGCCTCCTCATAAAATTGTGATAAAGAAATAAATATGGCATTGAGGGATGAAATAATATGGCGAAGCGGGGTTGTATATATAGCAATTACAATTATTGCTATAGCTATCCTGGCGCGCATTTTCATTATCCAGTTTCTGCAGGGAGAGAAGTGGGCTGAATTGGGTGAGGAATTTGTTTACAGAACTGACAATGTGCCAGCAAACAGGGGTGATATTTTATCTGATGACGGGAGATTGCTGGCCAGCTCGGTTCCCTATTATTCGATATATATCGATACACGAAGCACGGGTATGGACCAGCGGACATGGGACTACGGACTTGATGGTATGTGTGATGGTTTATCCAAAATAATCGGGCTTAAATCAGCTGAAGCCTGGAAAAGGGACCTGACAAAGGCCAGGAGGAATGGAGAAAGATATTACCTCATCAAAAGAAGTGTTAGCCATAATACTCTGAAAGAGTTAAAGCAGTTGCCCATATTCAAAGAGGGAAGGTATAAAGGAGGTTTCATTGCAGAAACAGAAAATGAACGCATAAACCCACATATGAGGCTTGCCAGCCGGACTATTGGATATCTTACAAAAGGCTCTGCGGGAAATGTGGTAGGCCTCGAGGGGGCATATGATGTTGATCTCACAGGGGTAAGTGGCTCAGTTTTGAAACAGCGCCTTACCGGAGGAGCGTGGATGCCGGTGAACAGTGAAAATTCTGTAGACCCGAGGGATGGAAATGATATCCTGACAACAATAAACATCGATTTACAGGATGTGGCCGAAACTGCCTTGGAGAAACAACTAGTGAAGCATAATGCCCATCATGGTGTTGCAGTCCTGATGGAAGTAAAAACTGGAGATATAAAGGCTTTGGCCAACCTTGAGATAGGTGAGGATGGCAATTATCATGAATTATACAATTACGCAGTTGGTGAAAGTACTGAACCGGGATCAACATTCAAATTGGCTTCATTCATAGCGGCGCTGGAAGATGGTGTTATAGATCTTGATGATACAATAGACACAGGTGACGGTAGTGTCAGGTATTATGATAAGGTAATAAGGGACACCAGGCAAGAAGGTTATGGCAGGCTAAGCGTAAAAGAAGTATTTGAGAAGTCCTCTAATGTAGGGACAGCTATAATAATTTATGAAAATTACAAGAACCGCCCTGGGGATTATGTTGACAGACTTTACCGTATGGGTTTAAATGAAAAACTTGGTATTGACATTAAGGGAGAAGGCACCCCGCTTATCAGGTATCCGGGCGACAGGTACTGGTCGGGAATTTCACTGCCTATGATGTCGCATGGCTATGAAGTGCAGATGACACCCCTCCAGCTACTGACATTTTACAACGCCATTGCTAACGGAGGGCGGATGATGAAACCGAGGATCGTAAAAGAAATCCAGTATCATGGCGAGTCATTAAGAAAGATCAATCCCGAAGTGCTTAACCCGGCAATATGTTCCCATTCAACCATAGAGAAAGCCAGGTTGTTGCTGGAAGGGGTTGTAAAGAATGGTACAGCAAAAAACCTGGATAATGACAACTACAGTATTGCCGGCAAGACAGGAACAGCTCAGATAGCCAATGATAAATACGGATATAAGCATGGAGGGAGGGTGTCTTACCAGGCTTCATTTGTAGGATATTTTCCAGCAGAGGATCCTGTTTATTCCTGTATTGTAGTGGTTAATGCTCCTTCCAATGCTGTTTATTATGGCAATCTGGTTGCAGGGCCGGTATTTAAGGAAATTGCCGATAAAGTATATGTAACCCAATTCTACAGCGATCCGGAAGCGCCTGACTTCAGACCCCCTGATGTGAAAAAGGGATATATAGATGATACAGAATATCTCCTGGCTGAACTCGGAATAAAGTACACTTACCACGGAAAAGAAAAATGGGTGGAATCATTTAAAGCACAGGATACAGTTAAGTTCAGGGAACTGGAACTGATTGAGAACCTTGTTCCCAATGTCGTAGGGATGGGGCTCAAAGATGCTATTTTCCTTCTCGAGAATTCCGGGCTCAAAGTAACGGTAAAGGGAAGGGGTGAGGTTGTCAGCCAGTCCTTGCGCCCGGGAGTAAGGATAAGGCCGGGATCAACCATAAATATTGAATTAAGAAACAGATGAAGAAGCTTGCAGAAATATTAGAGAATATTGATTACAGGTGCTCCTTACTCTTGGATGATATTTCTGTGGCCGGTATTTGCTTTGATTCGAGACTGGTGGGGAAAAATGACCTGTTTGTTGCTGTGAAAGGTTTTACAACAGACGGGCACAAATATATCAACGACGCAATAAGCCGTGGAGCGAAAGCTGTTATTTGTGAAGCCATGCCAGGAGAAGCCGATCCCTCAATATGCTGGATCAGGGTAAACGACTCTGCCTATGCACTGGCTCTCTGTGCTTCAAATTATTATGACAATCCTTCAGGGGAAATAAAACTGGTGGGAGTAACGGGTACCAACGGAAAGACAACAACAGCCAGCCTTTTGTATAATCTCTTCTCTTCAATGGGATATAAATCCGGGCTATTGTCAACAGTGAAGAATTATATCGCCGGAATAGAGCTTGAGGCAGGACTTACCACACCTGACCCTGTTAAAATAAATATGCTATTAAAGGAAATGACTGATGTGGGTTGTGAATATGCTTTCATGGAAGTAAGTTCTCATGCCATTGTCCAGAAAAGGATAGCAGGGCTTGAATTTACTATGGGCATATTTACGAATATTACTCACGACCATCTTGATTATCATGGTACTTTCGACAACTACCTTAAAGCAAAAAAAGGATTCTTTGATCACTTGCCTCCCGGCTCAGTGGCACTGGTGAATGCGGATGATCGTAATAGCAGTGTGATGGTACAGAATTGCAGTGCCACCATTTATGAATATTCACTGAAGACAGTAGCTGATTATACCTGCAGCATAATAGAACACAGGTTTGATGGTATGAACATACGTTTTGGAAACCATGAAGTATGGACCTGTTTCATTGGTGAATTTAATGCTTATAATCTACTGGCAGTAGCTTCTGCTGCTGATCTGCTGGGACAGGATCGTATGGATGTCCTGACTAACATCAGTCGACTCAAACCTGTACCCGGCAGGTTTGAAGTAATAAGGTCCGATATGGGTATAACAGCAATCGTAGACTATGCACATACACCCGACGCCCTGTCAAACGTATTATCGGCAATCAATAAAATACGCCAGCAGGAAAACAGGCTTATCACAGTCGTGGGTGCAGGTGGTGACCGCGACAGGAACAAACGACCCATAATGGCAAGGATCTGTGTTGAAAACAGTGACAGGATAATCCTGACATCGGATAACCCCCGGACTGAAGATCCTGATAAGATCATAGATGATATGATCAGGGGTGTTCCAAAAAAAAAATTGGCCAGAGTGCTGAGAATTACAGACAGGAGAGAGGCAATAATGGCCGCCTCGATGATAGCTGGTATCGGTGATATCATACTTGTTGCAGGGAAAGGACACGAATCGTACCAGGAAATAATGGGTCAGCGTCATCATTTTGATGACAGGGAGGAGTTAAGAAAAGTATTTATGTCGGCAAACTAAAATAAAGAGGATGTTATATTACCTTTTTAAATATCTTGAGTCATTCAACATTCCCGGTGCTGGGGTATTCGAATATATCTCTTTCCGATCAGCAGCGGCAGTAATTACTTCACTGCTGATTTCTCTCCTGGTGGGTAAAAGAATAATTCGTCGCCTGCAAAAAGCGCAGGTGGGTGAGGTTGTACGAGACCTGGGGCTGGAAGGTCAACACAGGAAAGAGGGGACTCCTTCTATGGGAGGATTGATAATACTTGCCTCGATAATTATACCCACACTCCTGTTCGCCAGGCTTGATAATATTTATGTCATATTAATGCTTGTTACAACTTTCTGGCTGGGGATTATTGGGCTTGTTGATGATTATATAAAAATTTTCAAAAAGAATAAGAGGGGATTGGCAGGAAAATTTAAAATAATGGGCCAGATGGTGCTGGGTCTGGTAGTTGGTGTTACCCTGCTTTTCAGTGACCAGGCTGTGGTAAGAGAAATAGTAGCAGTTGAAGATATAAATATCACCCAGACTTCCGAATACCTCCAGGCAGCCAACATAGATGAGACAGAAAATTATGTGACCCATGATATCAAATGCACAAAGACCACCATCCCGTTTATAAAAAATAATGAGTTCGATTATTCATGGCTGGTTCCTTTCGTTAATAATGAGAACCGGCAGAATGCCGGCTGGGTAGTTTTTGTTATTGTAACAATCTTTATTGTTATCGCTGTATCTAACGGTGCCAATCTGACCGATGGTCTGGATGGGCTGGCAACCGGCACATCATCAATAATAGGCGTGACCCTTGGAGTGCTTGCCTACGTCTCGGGTAATATAATATATGCTGACTACCTGAATATTATGTACATACCCTATACCGGGGAGTTGGTGATATTTGCCAGCGCATTTATCGGTGCCACGATAGGATTCCTGTGGTACAATTCCTACCCTGCCCAGGTTTTTATGGGCGATACCGGCAGCCTGGCCCTCGGGGGGATTATAGCAGTCTTTGCAATATTGATAAGGAAAGAGCTGATCATTCCAATATTATGCGGGATATTCCTGGCAGAGAGTCTTTCCGTAATGATACAGGTAAGCTGGTTTAAAAGAACCAGGAAAAGAACTGGGGTCGGAAAACGTGTTTTCCTGATGGCACCCCTGCATCATCATTACCAGATGAAAGGATATCCTGAATCAAAAATTGTTATAAGGTTCTGGATAGTGGCCATAATGCTTGCAGTACTCAGTGTGGTAACCCTGAAAATAAGATAATGAAAAAGAAAATTGTCATACTGGGAGCGGGTGAAAGTGGAACGGGTTCAGCAATCCTGGCCACAAAGAAAGGGTATGATGTATTTGTATCTGATTCAGGAAAAATCAAGGATAAATACAGGAGTGACCTTCTGGCATATAGTATTTACTTTGAGGAAGAAAAACACAGCCTCGACCTGCTCCTGGAAGCAGATATGGTTGTTAAAAGCCCTGGAATCCCTGATGATAAAGCACCTGTAAGTGAACTTTCAAAAGCCGGAATACCGGTAATATCAGAAATAGAATTTGCCGGTAGGTTTACGGATGCCAAAAAGATATGTATTACAGGCAGTAATGGTAAGACTACCACAACGCACCTTATTTTCGAATTATTAAAAAAGGCAGGCCTCAATGCTGCGCTGTCTGGTAACGTTGGACACTCATTTGCCCGGCAGGTAGCTGAGGGGAATTATGATTACTTTGTTATTGAGCTCAGCAGCTTTCAGCTTGATGGCATGTTTGATTTCAAAGCAGATATAGCTGTCCTGATGAATATAACACCTGATCACCTCGACAGGTATGGCAATACTTTCCAGGAATATATCAACTCCAAATTCAGAATATTAAATAACCAGTCAGCTGATGATTATTTTATCTTCTGGGCTGATGACCCCGTAGTCTCTAAAGAATTGTCACTTCGTTCGCCGGAATCACAGTTACTGCCATTTTCCGATGAAAGATCAGAGGGGATGGCAGCTTATATAGATAATAGAAATCTAACCCTTTCCATTCACAATAAAACTGAAAAGATTATGACTATTCATGACCTGGCACTAAAAGGCCGCCATAATATCTATAACTCAATGGCTGCGGCAATAACGGCTAAAATACTGAATATAAGAAAGGAAATTATCAGGGAAAGCCTGACTGATTTCCAGGGGGTGGAACACCGGCTTGAAACAGTAATAACTGTCCACGGAATAAATTTTATCAATGACTCCAAAGCCACGAATGTAAATTCTACATGGTATGCTCTTGAATGTATGACTAAGCGGGTAGTCTGGATAGCAGGTGGAATTGATAAAGGAAATGATTATTCTGAACTGCATAAACTGGCAGGGGAGAAGGTAAAGGCCATAGTATGTCTGGGGAATGATAACAGTAAGATAATAGATAGTTTTAAAGAACTGATACCTACTATTGTAGAAACAAAATCAATGCCCGAAGCAGTAAAATCTGCTTACTACCTTGCTTTAACAGGCGATACTGTATTATTGTCTCCAGCCTGTGCAAGCTTTGATCTTTTCGATAATTATGAGGATCGCGGAAGACAGTTTAAAGAAGCGGTGAGAAATCTTTAAAATACTTTGAAATGAAAAGAATGTTCGGTGGATTATTCAGAGGTGACAGAGTAGTATGGGGACTGATAGTTCTTTTTATGATCTATTCCCTTCTTGCTGTCTATAGCTCATCCGTCAGCGTGGCATTCGCCAGGCATGGAGGGAATACAACATTCTTCCTCAAATCGCAGGCAATGATGTTAGTCTTTTGCCTCTTTATTATTACTGTGACTCACCATTTGCCATACAGGATATATTCGTCACTTGCAGGTTTTATCCTATTCGCCGCAATCGTTCTGCTTATTATTACATTGTTATTCCCTGTTCGCATAAATGAAGCTTCCCGCTGGATAATGATACCCGGCACAGGATTTATGATCCAGACATCAGACCTGGCAAAAGTGGCACTTGTAATATACCTGGCACGAATGCTCTCACAAAACCAGCATAACCTGAAAGATTTCAAGCTTATGACACGGATCATGATCGTGCCGGTAGCTATAGTGTGCGCATTAATTCTTCCCGAGAACCTGTCAACAGCGCTGATGATTTTCGCCATGGCACTTGTTATTATGTTTATTGGAAGAATGCCTTTAAAATATCTTTTTGCATGGATGGGGATTGCACTGGCAGCCGTAATAATTTTTGCTTTGCTCCTTGACCTGGTAAGCGAAACAAACAGGGTGTCAGTATGGAAGAGCAGGATAGAGAATTATGTAAAGGGAGATACGGGTAGCAGTGATGAGGATTATCAGTCAAACCAGGCCAAAATAGCTATTTCAACGGGCGGTCTTATAGGCAAAGCCCCCGGCAACAGTGTGCAGAGAAACATGTTGCCACAATCAAATTCAGATTTCATTTTTGCAATAATAATAGAAGAATATGGCTTGCTCTTCGGTGCACTGCCTGTACTTTTTGGGTATCTAATACTACTTTTCAGGGGGATATCAATAGCCCGAAAATGTGAAACAGCTTTCCCTGCTTTCCTTGTGATGGGACTCACCATTATGCTGGTAACCCAGGCTGTAATAAATATGTCGGTAGCAGTAGGCCTGCTGCCGGTTACGGGACAAACATTACCAATGATAAGCTGGGGAAGAACATCAATGGTCGTATCCAGCTTCTCACTTGGGGCTATTCTGGGTGTCAGCCGGGTGGTGAGGGCTAAAGCCCGTGCTGATGATCAGGCCGATGTGGAAGAAGAAAATCCTGAAGATGGTTTAATATACGAAAAGGTAAATGGATAAGAGAATAATCATAAGTGGAGGAGGTACGGGAGGACATGTTTTCCCGGCTATCTCTATTGCCAATGCCCTCAAAAGGATTGAAAGGGATGTGATTATTCATTTTGTAGGTGCCACTGGCAGGCTTGAGATGATAAAGGTCCCCGAAGCCGGTTACGAGATAAGTGGTTTACCGGTGGCCGGGTTTGACCGTAAGCTTAACCCCAAGAATATCTTAGTAATTATTAAGCTTTTAAAAAGTCTGTACCTGGCACGAAAGATTATATCATCCTTTAAACCTGATGTAGTGGTTGGCGTGGGTGGTTATGCCAGCGGGCCTGTTCTCAGAATAGCACAGAAAAAAGGTATACCGACAGTCTTGCAGGAACAAAACAGTTATGCCGGACTTACAAATAAACTCCTTGCAAGAAAGGCTAAAATAATATGTGTGGCTTATGAAGGAATGGAAAAATTCTTCCCCGGAGAAAAAATAATATTAACGGGTAACCCGGTAAGGAATGATCTTGCAGACCTGGATAATAAAAGAAGGGAAGCACGAGCGTATTTTAATCTTGATAAATCCCTTCCTGTCGTACTGGTGCTTGGAGGTTCAGGGGGCAGCAGGACAATTAATGAAAGTATTGCCAACGGTTTTGAAAGACTCCAAAAAAACAGGATACAGCTTATATGGCAAACAGGTAAGTGCTACTTTGAAAGGATGATGGAAAAATATGAAAAGTCGGCAGGCAAACTCACCCGCATACATGATTTTATTGACAGAATGGATCTTGCCTTTGCTGCCGCCGACCTTGTGGTTTCACGTGCCGGTGCAGGTACGATTTCGGAACTCAGCATAGTTGGCCGGGCAGCAATCCTGATACCTTCACCTAATGTTGCCGGTGATCACCAGACAAAAAATGCTGAAGCACTGGTGAACAGGAATGCAGCTCTTATGCTGTCAGATGGTGAATCAATGGATATACTTACGGATACAATTATAGAACTTGTTGGTGATAATAAGAAAATTAAGAGCCTGTCGGAGAATATTTCCTCAATGGCCTATAAGAATTCGGATATAATAATCGCTAAAGAAATACTGAAACTGGCTGAATGAATGATTTCGGAAAAATATTGAATGTATGGTTTATTGGTATCGGAGGTATCGGTATGAGTGCCCTTGCCAGATATTTTGCTGAGGGAGGATTCAGTGTAGGTGGTTATGACAGGACGGAATCATTATTGACACGGGAGCTGGTGGCCGAGGGGATGCAGGTTATCTACAGGGATGACGCGGAAGAAGTTCCAGAAAAATATCTTAACAGGAAAAATACCCTGGTAATATATACACCTGCTGTACCTCCGGTTAATAAGATATCAGCTTATTTCAGGAATGCAGGTTTTATGATGCATAAACGGGCTGAAATTCTGGGAATTATATCAAAGAAGAGCGATACAATAGCAATAGCCGGTACGCATGGTAAAACATCGGTTTCAACTATCACAGCACATTTGCTTAAACAATCTGAGATTGATTGTTCTGCTTTTCTTGGAGGTATATCAAAGAATTACCGGACCAACCTGCTGACAGGCAGAAGTAATATTACGGTGATGGAAGCAGATGAATTTGACAGGTCATTTCATCATCTAAACCCTGAAATGGCACTTATCACCTCAATGGATGCTGATCATCTTGATATTTATGGCAATTATGAAAATATGGTGAAAGCTTACGGGGAGTTTATTGAGAAAATAAAAGAAGGGGGTAAACTGGTTCTCAATATGAAAATTGCCCGTAACCTTGTCAAACCGCCAGGTATACAGATATATACATATGGGCTTGAACCTTCAGCTGATTTTTATGTCTCGGATATATCCATTGACGGGCAGGCCTATCATTTTAATGTTCATACCCCATGGGGCAGAATAGACGAACTGAGCTTGCTTATTCCGGGAAAGATGAATATTGAAAACTCAATTGGTGCAATAGCACTGGTAAAACTTGCTGGAGTAAAAGATGAAGATATCAGGAAAGCACTACTCTATTACAGGGGTGTGGTAAGACGGTTTGATGTAAGGATAAGTAGTGATATATTAACATATATAGATGATTATGCTCACCACCCCCAGGAGATTAATTATTGCATTGAATCTGTAAAGGAGTTTTATGGAGACAGGATGATTACCGGAATATTTCAGCCTCACCTGTTTACCAGGACCAGAGATCATGCTAATGGTTTTGCCGCTGCCCTGGACAAGCTGGACCGGGCTATATTACTCCCTGTTTACCCTGCACGTGAGGATCCTATAGAAGGTGTTGATTCAGGGATGATATATGAAAGAATGAGACTGGTAAACAAAACACTTGCTGAAAAAAATGAAGTAACAGGAATACTCGAATCTGAAAAGAATGACATACTGCTTACCATGGGAGCAGGAGATATAGACAGTTTGGTTGAACCAATAGAAAATTTGCTGAGAAAACGGCTGGGATGAGATTGATTAAGAAAATATGGTGGATGCCACTGGTTGTGTACATGACCATTATACCTTCATTTATGGCTGACAGGGTATACAATGAAATATGTCATAAGATTAAAATATCAATAATAGACTCAGCGGAGTACAGGTTTATAACCAGTAACAATATCCTCGGGATGATACAGGATAAGAACTATGATCTCCTTGGACTCACTCTTAACACTATCAACCTGGAAGGGATAGAAAATATACTGTCAGGTATCCGTGAACTTGAACGTGTGGAGGTATACACTACTGCTGACGGGGTTTTGCATATCGATGCTAATCAGCGTGATCCTGTCATGCGCGTAATAACGGCTTACGGGAATAATTACTACATAGACAAAAATGGATATGTCATACCTCACAGGCTAACATATACACCACGTATGATAGTTGTCTCTGGAAATATTGAAGTACCTGACAGCTGTATACTGGGGAAAAGTATACTTGGGCTGGATGAAAATTCATTGATGAGAAAGACTTTCAGTTTGGTTGAATATATAAATGCCGATGAATTCTGGAACAGTCTCATCGAGCAGCTATGGATAAATGGAAAGGGAGAATTTGAACTGGTCCCAAGGGTGGGTGACCATATAGTAAAATTTGGTAAGAGCGATAATTCCGAGTGGAAATTAAATGTGCTGAGAGTATTTTACAATGAGGCAATGCCCGTGGCAGGGTGGGATAAGTATGATGAAATAGATATGCGGTTTAACGGGCAGCTGGTATGCAGGAAGAAATAAGAAAATACAGTTAAAACAATTTCATATTGAACAAGTTATGAGTAATAATGAACAGTATGTAGCAGCAATTGACATAGGAACTACCAAAATAGTTTCTATTGTCGGAAAGAAGAACCCTAACGGCAGAATCGAGATCCTTGGTTTAAGCAAGGCACCTTCAAATGGAGTAAAGAGAGGTGTGGTGCTTAACATAGAGGAAACAGTAACTGCTATTGAAAGTACAGTGGCCGATGTACAGCAGCGATCAGGAATAGTGTTTACTGATGTGTTTGTAGGTATAGCAGGCCAGCACATTAAAAGCATGAAAAGCAGGGGTTATATTAACCGCGATTCGGTTGATGATGAAATAACAAAGGATGATGTGTTTGATCTTACCCAGGATATGCATAAAATTCCTATTGAGATCGGGGAAGAGATAATACATGTCATTCCACAGAATTTCATTGTCGATAACGAAACCGGGGTAAAGAACCCTATTGGCATGTGTGGCAAGAGGCTTGAAGCAAACTTCCATATTGTAATAGGCCAGGTTGCTTCAGCCAAGAACATCGAGAAATGTATCAGGAAATCAGGTTTGAAAGTCAAGGACCTGATACTTGAACCCCTGGCTTCATCTGATGCAGTAATTACCGACGACGAGAAAGAAGCAGGTGTCGTACTTGTCGATATAGGTGGCGGCACCACTGATGTGGCAGTCTATTATGATAATATTATCAGGCATACAGCTGTCATACCCTTCGGAGGCAATGTTGTAACGAAAGATATTAAGGAGGGTTGCTCAATTCTTCAGAGATATGCCGAACAACTTAAAGTACAGTATGGATCTGCCCTGGGAGACATTGCGCCGGAAGACAAGGTTGTATCCGTACCTGGCATAAGTGGCCGCGACCCCAAGGAAATATCATTTAAAAGCCTGGCATATATAATCCAGTCAAGAATGGAAGAAATTATCGATGCAGTGAATTTTGAAATTCAATCATCGGGCTATGCGGATAAAATTTCTGCGGGAGTGGTAATAACAGGTGGAGGAGCCATGCTCAAGCACCTGCCTCAGCTTGTCAGGTTCAAAACGGCCATGGATGTGAGAATAGGCTTCCCTAATGAGCACCTGGCCGGAAGCTCAAGGGATGAGATCAACCAGCCAATGTTCGCAACCAGCGTGGGGCTTATAATGCGAGGACTTGATTACCTGGAAACCTATAAGAGCAATTTTAATGCCGGCGAAAAATCAGAAATGTCCGAAGAGGAGGAGAAGCATTTTGAGAAAGAAAAGGTTGAAGCTGAAAGAGGTGATATTGATGAATCCATAGGAAAAATAAGCTGGACGGAGAAGTTTAAGAAAAGCCTCAGCAAGATGTTTGAGACAGAAGACCAGGATATAAGCTAGTAATATGTATGCTTACATACAGAATAATCTTAAATATATATAACCATGTCTGACGAATTAATGAATTTTGATCTCCCTGTTGAGAGATCTTCAATAATCAAAGTACTGGGAATAGGTGGTGGAGGGAATAATGCCGTTAACCATATGTATAATGAAGGTATTACCGATGTTAATTTCGTTGTCTGCAATACCGATGCCCAGGCTCTGGCCGAGAGCCGTGTGCCCGTAAAGGTCCAGATAGGAGAAGATCTGACTGAAGGAAGGGGTGCGGGAAGTAAACCTGAGATAGGGAGAAGAGCTGCGGAGGAAAACATTGATCAGTTACTTAAAGCACTGGGAGGTAATACCCGGATGGTGTTTATTACTACGGGTATGGGAGGAGGAACAGGTACAGGGTCCGCACCAGTGATAGCCAGGGCTTGCAAGGAGGCAGGGCTGCTTACTATAGCAGTGGTGACAATACCTTTTAAATCAGAAGGTAAGATAAGAATAAAAAATGCCATTCAGGGTATAAATGAACTGAAAGATCATGTCGACTCGCTGCTGGTAATAAATAATGAAAAGTTAAGGGAGATATTCGGGGACCAGCCTGTGTCAACAGCATTCGCCAAAGCCGACGATGTGCTAACTATGGCTGTTAAGGGGATTGCTGAGATTATTACTGTTGCAGGCTATATCAATGTTGATTTCGCCGATGTTGAAACGGTTATGCATGATTCGGGTGCTGCCGTAATGGGAACAGGATCATCATCCGGGGAGAACAGGGCTCTTGAAGCCATTGAAGAAGCGATATCATCGCCCCTTCTCAATTCAAACGATATACACGGGGCTAAAAGTATACTGCTAAACATTACAACCGGCCTGGGTGAGCATGAACTGACCATGGATGAACTGGGGGAAATAACTGATTATGTATATGATGTGGCTTCAAATGATGCGCTTATTATTCGTGGATTGTCAAAAGACGAAAGCCTTGGCGACAAAGTCTGTGTAACAGTTATTGCTACAGGCTTTGAACCAAACAGTGTGCTTGAACCTTACAGGTCAAACACAAAGACGGAAACAGTAAGCCTGGAAACGGGACAGACCACCACAAAAGCACCCGAAAAGAAAAAAGAAGAACAGAATACCATAAAGGTTAAAACAAAGAAACCTGAATTATTTGATGATTATGATGACGAACTGCAGCGGAAACTTGAATTTGACTTTGTGGTGAAGAATGATGAAGAACAGGATGACCTGAGCCAGGATGATGGCACACTGAGGAAAATAAAACATATGCAGAATATTCTTAAAAACGAAGGGCTCTCAAATCAAACTATGAAGGAAAATGTAGATGAGTTCGAAGATGTGCCTGCATTTATAAGGAAGAAGATTAAGATTGAAAATGATAAAAGAAATGATAAATCTGAAGTTTCAAAATTCACATTATCGGATGATGACGACGAGCCTTCCTTGAGGGACGATAATGCTTATCTTAACGATAATGTAGATTAGCTGCTCTGTACTTAACTGTAGATCTGAAGGCAGGCCTCTTCCGGACCTGCCTTTTTTAACCAGATTTATTTATCTTTGGTAACCATGAAAAGAGCATTAATATACATCACTCTATTAATCGTATCATTAAATGCTTTTGCGCAAAGAATAGGCAGCTTACCTGAGAATGCCGATACGGTAACTCATGTAACAAAGCAATATAAATTAAATGAAACATACACGGACATCATATATGTACCGCTGGATACACTGGTAGGTATATTTCACAGGTATAGAAAAACAGAAGAGATTTCACCTTTTTTCCAGAGACTGGGTAATTACGGTCTCCCATATGTAGAAACGGATTACTCTGACAGGCCAGTTGATCCGGAATATTATATTTACAGGCACCTTAGATATTTCATGCACCATGCAGATAACAAAATGTATGTTGATACACAGGTTCCTTTCACTGAGTTGCAGTGGACTTACGGGGGAAAAAGAAAACTTGGTGAACAAACACTTGAGGTGAGACATTCACAGAATGTTAATCCTTATTTAAACCTCGGTCTTGATCTTGACATTATTTACAGCCTGGGGCAATATAATTACCAGAAATCTGATAACAAGGCATTTACACTGCATGGGTCATACCTGAAGGATAAATATAGAGCATTTGCATCGTGGAGTATCAATAACCTTACAGCTTACGAGAATGGGGGGATTGCAGATCCTGCAGTGCTCAGTCAATACGACACAAGGGATGTGCCTGTTAACCTGGGAGGACTAAATGAGGCTAAGAGCAGGATAAAGAATATGAATTTCCAGGTAGTTCAGAAATATATAATTGGAGGTAACAAAAAGCCGGTTTCCGATACTATCAAAACAGAAAAGAAGGGAGGAATAAGAGGAACATTCTCGCATATACTTGAATATGAAAAAGGGAGACGTATATATGAGGATAAGGCCCCTGGTACGGGATTTTATGACACTATTTTTATAGATGGCTCAGAAACATATGACTCACTTTATGCAAGGATATTAAAAAATACTTTAAGGTTCGATTTCAATACCAGCGAAACAGCCAAATTTCAGCTGGGTATTGGTGTAGGAGCTGTCAATGAACAGAATATCTTTGCTCAGATAATACCAACACATGAAGAAGAGTCGCCGGCAGATTCAGTCCGATGGAAGCAAAGCTCCAATGCAGTGCTCGGGACACTTTACAGCAGGTTCGGACAAAAATTTAGCTGGCGTGCTGATGGGAAACTGTATTTTACAGGCTTAAGGGCAGGTGATTTTGAACTGAAAGGGAATATTAGCTGGATCTTTAATGAAGGAGAGAAAAAGTCAGAGATGACAGCCAGGGGGAGTATTATAAACACAGGCCCTGCATGGTGGATGAACAGCTGGGGAAGTAAGCATTTTGAATGGTCAAATGATTTCGGCAGTGAGTTCAGGATTAAAGTGGGCGGGAAATATAATTACCCGGGGATAAATTTCAAAGCCGGTATTGACTACACCCTTGTAACAAATATGTTCTACTTCAATAATGATGCAGTACCTGAACAGAACGACGGGGTAATATCGGTGATAAGTGCCAGGCTGGATAAGAATTTCAGCTTCTGGAAACTCAGGTTAGATAATTCCATCCTGATACAGAAAAGCAGCAATATTGATATCCTCGATTTTCCTCTTCTCTGTGCCAGGACTGCTTTTTACTTCGATCATGAATTCCATTTTAAAGAAACGGGTGGTAGATTACAGACACAACTGGGTTTTGAGGCAGAATACAACACTGCATATTATCCTTACTCTTATATGCCAGCCACAGGTGTCTTCTATGTGCAGAATGAAATAAAAACAGGTAATTATCCTGTCATAAACGTTTTTGCAAATATTAAGATTAAGAGGACCAGGATATTCGTTGGTTTTGATCATCTCAATTATGGACTTATGGGATATGATTATTTTGTAAGTCCTTACTATCCAATGAATATAAGAATGTTTAAATATGGTATCGGATGGACGTTTTATAATTAAACTGTATATTAGTAATGTATATCCAGACAGATAATGCATCAACGAAGGACGAAAATATTTGTTTTGGCTAACAGGATATATTTTATTGTTTTCATTTTTTCCCTGTTGATCTTTTCCTGTGATCTCAAAACAGTGCATCCTGATGAGAATACCCCGGTTAGCCTTGACCTGGAGGAGATCAGGGAGAGAGGGAGCCTCACAGCACTTACCGATTATAATTCAATTAGCTACTTTATCTATAGGGGCGAGCCTATGGGATTTCAATTTGAGATGCTGCAGGAATTTGCTGATTACCTGAATATTGAGCTTGACATCGTAACTGAAAATGATCTTAGCAGATCATTTGAGATGCTTAATGACGGACGAACAGACCTGCTGGCTCTAAACCTCACTATTAACAATGAAAGAAAGGAAAAAGTAAAGTTCACAAATCCAATCGGCCAGACGAGACAGGTGCTTGTTCAGAAAAGACCTGACACCTGGCGCAGGATGACAATGGACGAGATTAATGAGTTGCTGATAAGAAGCCTCCTGGATCTGGCCGACAAAACAGTATATGTCCAGTCAGAATCTTCTTATGCACAGAGAATGCAAAACCTGCAGAGTGAGATTGGAGATACCATACATATTGTCGAAGTTCCGATGGAGGTTGAGGAGTTGATATCACTGGTAGCCAGTGGTGAAATAAAATACACGGTGTCAGATGAAAATATAGCCATGGTAAACCGTACATATTATCCTGATATCGATCTGGAAACAACTGTCAGTTTTGAACAGAATCTGGCGTGGGCAGTGAGAAAAAGCGGATCGGATAAACTTCTTGAGAAACTGAATGCATGGTTAGACGGATTTAAGAAAACTGAACGTTATGCAAATTTATATGCTAAATATTTTAAGAACTCAAGGTCGAAGACCATCGTTCAATCAGATTTTTTCAGCCTTGGCAGCAATGATATATCCCATTGGGATGAATTTTTTAAACAGTATAGTGATTCCATAGGTTGGGACTGGCGCCTGCTGGCTTCCCTTGTTCTGCAGGAATCACATTTTGATCCCGATGTGGAATCATGGGCGGGAGCTTACGGTCTGATGCAAGTTATGCCCTCAACGGGGCAACAGTTTGGTATAGATATTTATTCTAGTCCTGAAAACAATCTCAGGGCAGGAATAAAATATATACAATGGTTACAGGAACTTTTTAAAGATAAGGTAAGCGATGAGGAAGAAAGGATCAAATTTATCCTTGCTTCATATAATGTTGGGCCGGGGCATGTACTGGATGCCCGTCAGCTGGCCCGTAAGCATGGACGTGATCCTGAAGTGTGGGATAATAATGTGGCTTACTACCTGTTGCGAAAGTCAGACCCGGAGTTTTATCATGATCCTGTAGTGGAATACGGCTTCTGCCGGGGTGAAGAACCCTATAACTACGTTATTGAAGTGCTCGACAGGTATGAGCATTACAAGAATTTCCTTGATGAGGAAGGCAATTAATAGAGGCTGAGGCCTCAGCCTCTATTAATCCCCTCCTTCTTCATAATCACCAGCAATTCATGCAAGATCATAGCTGTTGCACCCCATATTACTTTTCCTTTGTAATCATAATATTTTACATCGAGTTCTTTATCCCGTACCATCATAGATTTATATTTCACAATATCGTCGTTAAAAAAATCGGCTAATCGTGCTTCAATAACAGATACAACTTCATACCGGTCAGGTTTAAATGAAGGTTGGGTCATGCAGAAAGCAACAATGGGGCTGACCTCTGTATTACTTACCGGGATGAACAGGGGAGTTATGGTTCCGAGTATATCCAGTTCCTGGTCGCATATGCCAATTTCTTCACATGTTTCCCTAACAGCCGTATGCGTAAGATTTGCGTCTCCTTTTTCCATTTTACCCCCGGGAAAGGATATCTGGCCGCTGTGTACACCTTTATATACCGGTCTTTGGATGAAAAGGGTATGTATTTCATCATTTACTGGATAGAGAAGTATTAAGACGGCTGCCAGTTTTGAATCATCCTTCTTCTGGCGGGGGAAATCACTGATCAGCCTGTCAGATGAAGCCATTTGCCACTGGACATCCGTACCGGGCAGGGTCTTCCGCAGGGCAGCCCTAAGGCTTTCAATGAAGTTTTTATAGTGCATAATGCGAATATAAACAGATTATCATTATTTATAAACCGAGTACCAAGAATTAGGGACGAGCTCACGAGCGTAAAGTGACTGTTGTTGGTGGGAGCGAGTAATTATGAGTTATGAATTATGAGTTAAGTGACCATATCTATTTTTTTTGTAGATTTGATAAATACAGATGGAGCAGCGAGATTATATATTGAGAGAGATTGAAAAGATCTCCGTGATGCTACTGGCGATACTGGGGAAATTCAGGCAGATAAAGTCGAAGAAGCAATTCGAGCAGGCAAAGGATATGATTGACAGTGACCTTAAGGAATCAACCGGGGTGACACTTGATGATCTCCTGTCAGTATCACAGGATGATCTTATCTCATTTATGAACGACAATAAAGGGTTTGATAAAAGAAATATGGAATTATTGTCAGATCTGCTTCTGGCATTTGCAGATCATTCCTCTGAAGATACAAGTATTAACCTGATAAATAAGGCGATTATAATCCTTGAATATATTGACCGTAAAACGCTTACGTTCTCGTTGGAACGTTCTTCAAAGATATCCTTGTTAAAGGAGAAATTATAATAATAGCTTTTTCTTCCCATTCTACCTGCTTCCTGCCCCGTCCGCCGTAGTCCGCAGGACATAGGTGGGCTCCCTGCATTGTCAGCCGAAGCTTTAGCGAAGGCTGGTTCCGGGCCCCTGCTCCCTGCCCTCATTTTCTGAATTTCCTTATGAATTCCTCCACTTCCTTCACCCCACCCTGGTAAACCAGATAACCGTTATATGGTTCCCTTGCGGTTATTTCATCATTAACAGGTCTAAGCATTATTTCTTTCACTTTTTCGGGATCATCAGTCTGGCCCAGGGCCCATCCAAGCTTCACCCATGCCACTTCGGGCAGCATATTGCCCAGTGGCACCACTCCCTTGGCCATCATATCACGGCCTGTTTCATATACCATCATATGCACATATCCCCAGATGGTTTGGAGGGTCATAAATACGGAAACGCCTTTTTCCCTGGCTCTCTCAAGTGCCGGGTAGAGTTCCCTGTTGACGTGCCCCAATCCTGTACCTACGATGATTATCCCTTTATAACCACTGTCCACAAGGCTGTCAAGAATCTCTGCCCGCATATGCGGATAATAATACATCATGGTAACCTGTTCACTGAAATATGGCATTATTTTCACTTTCTTATCCTTTCGACGTGGATTATAATCTTTCTTTATATGCTTGATGCCATTCCTGGTTACAGTAGCGACCGGGGTGTCTCCAATGGTTCGGAAAGTGGACCTGTAAGAGCTGTGCATTTTTCGTACCCTTGTGCCCCTGTGCAGGAATCCGTACTCATCGGATGTTGGTCCAAACATACATACCATCACTTCTGCAATATCACCATGGCCGGCTGCATAGGAAGCATGTATGAGGTTAAGTGCCGCGTCGGATGAAGGGCGGTCTGATGATCTTTGTGAGCCAACCAGTATAACAGGTACAGGCGGGTTCTGAACCATAAAAGAAAGGGCTGCTGCAGTATGGTGAAGTGTATCTGTGCCATGACCAATGATTATCCCGTCGACTCCATTCTCAATCTCCCTGCCAATGGCTTTTGCAAGTGTAATATACTGTTCAGGGCCCATGTTCTCACTGAATACTGCAAACAGTTTTTCGGTATTAATATTACAAATGTCTGCCAGCTCAGGAACGGCTCCGTAGAGTTCTCCGGGCGAAAAGGCAGGTATAACAGCACCCGTACGGTAGTCGAGCCTGGATGCTATGGTCCCGCCTGTGCCAAAAAGTTTTATCGAGGGCTTATCATCTGAATAGGGAAATTCCTTTTCGGGAATTTTGTAGTTTGCCTTTTTGTAACCTGTCTCCTTCATAGAGGTTATGGTACTGACATTTATACCTATGTTATAGCCGGTTTCAATTTTCAGAACCAGGTGCATGTCATCGTCATTTTCTGACCTTGGCAGCACTGTTCCCCTGAATACACCCCTGGTAGTATCAATATATGCCTGTCCCCAGACCCTAACATTGTATTTTTTAAGAGTTTCAAGAGCCCTGCCCCTGTATCCCTGGAATATCTGATCAGTCATCTGTCTTTATTCTTTTTTCTAGTATTTTCCTTAGTTCGCCAAGGCTTACATTTCCGGTCGCCTCTTCCCTGATCTGCCCCATAAGCCAGTTAACCGCTCCATCATTATTATCTGATATCCTCTCCTGCTTGAATTTCTCATGCAGGAAATCAACGGGCGCCACGATTTCATCTATCTGTTTTTTCTTAAAATTCAGTGTCGTAAGTATTGATTCATGACTCATTTTAGGATGTTCGTAAAGCACTTTAAGCATGGGTCCTGCTATTTCAATCATCAGGCCGGACGACCTGATAAAGTCAAAAAGCTTATAAATTATGTCAGCATTGAAGTTTTTATGTGCCTTCATTGTTCCTTCAATATGCTTAAACCTGTGACCCAGAAAGATGCCTATGTCTCTGGGGTCATAACCAAGATCTTTAGATATTGAGACTATCAGTGGATAAAGATTTTTACTGAGGATATACTTGTAAGCATCTTCCGGTATTCCCCATTTCTTCATTTTATTAATCCTGTCGGAAACAAATTCAGGTAAGCCTGATCTTATCTCTTCAATCTTATCGTCATGCAGGGGAATTGGTGCGGAGTCGGTATCAGGATACATCCTGTCTTTTCCTGGCAGTACTCTCTCAAACATGGTTGTACCATCGGGGAATGATTTCCTTGTTTCATTTGGTACTTCAGTGAAGGCCAGCTGTATTCTTTCCTCAACTGTTTCAAGTGCTGTTGGGATATCTTCGGATGGCCCCCATAATAATATCATTGCATCATTTTCATCAGCATCCAGTAATGATGATATCTTTTTCCACTGGCTCTTGGAGAGCAGTGGTTTTATCTCTTCCGGATGTGTCATATTGGGTTTCTCAATACATGCTATCACCTTAAGCCTGTCGCTTATCTCGTCTGCAAATATATTACCCGGTTGTGTAAAATGTGATAGTATCCCATGACATGAGGGAAGCCTGATTGCATATACATGCATATTATTATCAAAAGCTTTCTTTACCGGTTCAGACAGCAGAGAACTTGCGTCCGTAGTTATTTCCCTATAAAATATTTTCCATCCGGAGGGGTCCTTTACCCGCTCATTTAATACATCCCTTATATGAAGCAGGGCATATTGACGGAATGCTTCATTATGTGATAAGCGGGGTATCCAGGTATTATGTGCCACTCCTTTGACCTCAACCCTGCTTCCTCCTTCGCAGCTTACGTTAACGTCTTCCCTTCCTGATCCTATTCCTGTCCTGACCTTTCCCGTACTTCTGTTGAGGAATCTTATATATTCGGCTGCTTCTGCCAGTTCCCAGGGTGTAAGCATATCAGGATAAGTCACTGTTTCAATGAGGGGCATTCCCAGCCGGTCAGTTTTATATATTCGCGTATGTCTTATATCCGATATCTCCCTGCATGAGTCCTCTTCAATACTCAGCTGTATTATCCTTACTTTTTTATTGCTGAGCTCAATTTCTCCCTCAACACCCAGTATCGCTGATCTCTGAAAGCCTGTCGGGATGCTTCCGTCAAGGTATTGTTTCCTTGTAATGTGGACCTCCCCGACAATATTGAGCTTGCACAGAAGTGATATTTCGAGTGCTATATCAAGGGCTACCATGTCAATGGGGAAAGGGGGTGTGTCATCCACTTCATAGGTGCAGGCATTTTCATTATTGATACGATAGATTATTTCTTTGCGGGTCTTAAATTCCATTAGCGCTGTGCCGTCATATTCTCCTAGCTCGCTAAGCGTAGGCCTCATATGCCGTATTACTTCGGCATCATAATCATCATCATCATGGTAAATGCCTGCGGGACAGCGGCAAAAAAGCTTGCTCTCCGTATCGAGTTGCTGGTGAACCTCCAGGCCCGACTTAAATCCAATCCTGCGATAATCTTTTTCAGTGGCTTCATGCAGACCAACGTAACCAATCAATTTACGGGTCGATTCATAATTCCTTTTAGGGCTAAACCTTTTCATCCTTGTGTCAATAATTTGTCCAATTTATTGAAGAAAGAGGAGATATCAAATTCCTGAATCTGTAGTTCAATACCGGTAAATTAATAAAATATATTATTAGCACCTGTATTTAGTTATTTATCTCATTTTGTGCTTATACTTTTATAAAATCTTAAACAGATAGCCATAAAAAAAAAAACAAGGAATTGTTTTTTTTATAACAATAACTGAAGATATTTTATAAAAGAGTAATTATTTCAGTCAAATTTTATTGCTTTAACAGGACTTATGGAAGCTACAAGGCGAGAGGGTATCAACAGCATGAGAAGGATTATTAAAATTGTACCCAGGTTCAGCAGGATAATATGCAGGATATCGATATTGACAGGAACAGTGGTGAGATAATAAGATGAGGGGTCAAGGCTGATGAGTTCAAATTTTTTCTGTATTACGGCAATTCCATATCCAATGAGGTTACCCCATAAGAGTCCTGTTGCAATTATATATGCAGCCTGGTTAATAAAAATTTTCTGAATAAGCCTGTTGCCTGACCCCAGTGCTTTGAGTATACCTATCATATTTGTTTTTTCCAGTATCAGGATCAGCAAACCGGATATCATCGTAAATGCTGCAACCAGTAGCATGAGAACGACTATTACTATAACATTCGTATCCTGGAAATTGAGCCAGTCAAGTATCTGTGGATATTTTATCCTGAGATTGGTGACTTTAAGCTTTTCCTGGTCCTCCTCAAATTTGTAGCCTATAGCATCCCTGACAATAAAGGTCATAAGGTCGATATCTTTGAAATTGTCTATGAATATCTCGAAACCACTAACCTGGTCTTCGCCCCAACCGTTTAGCCTGCGGATATGACGTATATCGCCAAGAATGTACACTTTGTCCATTGCCTCAACGCTTGTTTCATAAATACCTTCCACGGTAAATCTTCTCATTCTGGGTGGTTCCTGTACAAAATACATCGCAAAAGCGTCACCTACCCCGAGGCTTAATAAACCGGATATTTTTTTTGATATAACCACCCCGTTTGATATGCTGCTGTCACTGAGGCTGAGAACAGAACCTTCGACAAGGTTCTTCATAAAAAAACTCCAGTCATAATCGGTGCCGACACCTTTGAGAACAACACCCTGGATATTTTCCTCGGTTTTTATTATGCCTGCTTTTGTAGCAAAAACATGTATATTTTCAAAACCCTTATAATTATTCAGTTTATCGGTGAATTTCTGCCTGGACGATATGGGGGTAGTCTCAAATGAGTAATTGGAATCAAAATTAAGTACCTGTATATGCCCGCTGAAACCTGCAATTTTATTCCTTATTTCCTGTTTAAATCCGGTTAGTATGGCAAAAGCAAGTATCATCACAGCAATACTCAAAGCTATTCCGGCAATTACTATCCTGTTGATTGGCCTTGAAAAGGTCATCCCTTTCCTTCTCTCCCGTATCAGGCGTCTTGATATAAATAATGCAGTCTTCAAATATATTTATTTGCCCTCAAAATTAGTAATTTAAAAATATAAGTTTACCAGATTTTGTAAGTGTTGAATATTACTGCGTAAAAATTCTATAATTTTGGTAAAATTTAAGTCATGAAACATTTACTGTTACCAGCTCTTTTATTTATCCTGCTACAATCATGCAGCATTCCTGAAACCGAAGTTATTCCGGCTGCCGGTCGTTTTGATCAATACGAGCATCTCATTAAAGATAAGAAAATTGGCCTCGTCGGCAATCATACCAGCCTGGTGGGTAATATTCACCTGGTTGATACATTGCTCACGAGAGGTGCGAATATTATAAAAATCTTTGGCCCCGAGCATGGCTTCTGGGGTAGTGATAATGCCGGTTCACAGATACTGGATGAAAAACATCCTGTGCATGAGCTTGAAATAATAAGCCTTTACGGTCAGAACAGGAAGCCTTCGGATGAGGATATGGAAGGATTGGAGATAATGATATTTGATGTGCAGGATGTGGGGACAAGATTTTATACCTATATATCAACACTAAAATATGTAATGGAAGCATGTGCAGAGAAGGATATTGAGCTGATAGTGCTTGACCGTCCCAATCCCAATGGTTTTTATGTCGACGGTCCTGTTCTGGACACAGCTTATAAATCTTTTGTAGGACTCACACCCATACCCATTGTACATGGCATGACAGTTGGGGAATATGCCCTGATGCTTAATGGCGAAGGATGGCTCGAGGGGTCCGTACA
>CAZSJH010000007.1:0-35381 GCA_964607105.1 uncultured Rikenellaceae bacterium
AAACCAAGCCTGTCTGGACTCCTGATCTTATGGCATCAATTGTGTTAACTCCTAGATTACCAAATGAATCACCTTTGCTTACAAGGGGCAGCCTGCCGGTAAACTTGTTCAATGCCCTGAATCTCAATTCCAGTCCCGGTGATATATTGCCACCAACATAAACATTGTCGGATCCAAGCAGGTCATAGGTTACAGCAGTACCTGCATCAATAACAAGAACGTTGCTGTTACTGAACATATTGTGTGCTCCGGCTACAGCCGCCAGGCGGTCTGCTCCAATAGTTTCCGGACTTTCATAGCGAAGTTTAAAAGGCAGGGATGTTTTATGGCTCAGCACCAGTGTGGATATCCCGGCACTTTCAAGGATGTCAACAAATAACGGAACTCCCCTGCGGACAATGCTCAAAATAGCCTTCTTAACCTTGTAGCTGGAAATGATATCTTCCACAAAGCTGTTATCAGGGTGGTCGGAATATTTAACATACTCCTTTTTACCGATGTCGTACACACCGGCTTTACATGATGAATTCCCTATGTCAATAGCCAGATTCATAATTAATTGTTAAAAATATGAAAAAAGAACTACAGAAGTCCTTTCAGCCATGTCTTTAATATTTCTTTAACTTTTAATCACTTGCAGGTGTTTCGAGAATTGTACTGAAAATATTTATTGCCTGCTGAATAGTCTTTATATTTTTAGCGGTAACCGTTAGCTTTGATTCTGTCTGTTTCACCCTGAATCGCCTGTGATCTTCACTTACAACTTTGATAACTTTCATAAAGATACTGCTTTTATAGAAGGGAGAAGCAGGGTCAGAGATAAAATGCATAACCATAATCTCATTCCTTACTACTATTTTTTCAATGGCGAGTCTGCATGACAGTCGGCGCAGTCTGACAAGGTTTAGCAGCTGGCCTGCCGGATCAGGCAGTGCACCAAACCTATCTGTCAGTTTTTCCTTGAACTTAAGCAGGTCTTCATCACTTTTTATATTATTTAACTCTTTATACAGGCGTATTCTCTCTGATATATTTGATATGTAGTCATCAGGGAACATGATCTCCATGTCTGTATCAATCTGGCAGTCATTAATATAACTTTCATCACGGGAGGGTGCTTTCTCCTGTGCAGCCCGTATTTCAGCAGTTTCACCCTCAATGTTCCCGGCTCTCAGTTCATGCATTGCTTCATCCAGTATTCTCTGGTATGTTTCGAAGCCCACATCGGCTATAAATCCACTCTGTTCAGCCCCGAGCAGATTTCCTGAGCCTCGTATGTCAAGATCCTGCATTGCAATATTGAAACCACTTCCCAATTCCGAGAACTCCTCAATAGCCTTCAGCCTCTGCTGTGCTTCACGTGTAATAATATTCAATGGTGGTGAAAGGAGGTAGCAAAAAGCTTTCTTATTTGATCTGCCTACACGCCCTCTTAACTGGTGTAGCTCCGAAAGCCCGAAATGGTGGGCATTATTTATGAAGATCGTGTTAGCATTGGGTATATCCAGGCCTGATTCAATTATTGTGGTGGCAATCAGAACGTCATAATCACCATGGACAAAATCGAACATGATGTTCTCAACCTTACTCCCTTCCATGCGTCCGTGAACAACTGCAGTTTTTATTGCGGGGAGGATACGGTTGATCATTATTTCAACTTCCCTGATGGTATCAACCCGGTTATGTATGAAGAAAACCTGCCCATTCCTGTTCAGCTCATACTCAATACCTTCTTTTATTATTTCCTCATTAAAACCGTGCAGTTCAGTGACAATTGGCATCCTGTTAGGCGGGGGAGTGTTAATTATTGACAGGTCGCGGGCACCCATAAGGGAAAACTGCAAAGTGCGCGGTATTGGTGTTGCGGTGAGAGTAAGGGTGTCAACGTTTGTTCTCATGCTTTTCAGCTTTTCTTTTACGGCAACACCAAACCTCTGTTCTTCATCTACAATAAGCAGCCCCAGGTTTTTAAATTCCACCTCTTTACCAACAAGTTTATGTGTGCCAATGATAATATCCAGTTCGCCATTCCTCAATTTACTGACGATCTCTTTTTGCTGCGAGGGTTTCTTGTGCCTGCTTATATAATCTATACTTACCGGGAAGTTTTCAAGCCTGGATGTAAAAGTCTGATAATGTTGCAAGGCAAGTATTGTTGTAGGTACCAGGATGGCTGTCTGCTTGCTGTCTGTGGCAGCCTTGAAAGCCGCCCTTATGGCAATTTCTGTTTTGCCGAAACCAACATCACCGCAAATAAGCCTGTCCATCGGATGAACTTCCTCCATATCTCTCTTTACTGCATCGGTAGCCGCCAGCTGGTCAGGTGTGTCCTCATATATGAATGAGGCTTCAAGCTCACGCTGCAGGTATGAATCAGGAGAAAAACTGAACCCGTCAATCTCCCTTCTTTTTGCATAAAGCAGGATAAGGTCACGTGCTATATCCTTTATTTTCTTTTTAGTCCGGGCTTTAAGCTTCTGCCATGCCCCGGTACCGAGTTTATAAATTCGTGGTTGGGCATTGTCCTTACCCTTGTATTTTGATATCCTGTGCAGGGCATGTATACCTACGTAAAGTGTATCATTATCTTTATATACAAGTTTTATATTTTCCTGTATCTTCCCGTTAATCTCAACTTTTTCCAGCCCTCCGAACTTCCCTATTCCATGGTCGATATGGACAATGTAATCGCCAGGGTTAAGGCTCGTCAGTTCCTTTATGCTGAGGCTCTCTTTCTGAGTGAATATACCCTTGATATGGAATTTATGGTAACGATCGAATATCTGATGATCGGTGAATATGGAGATTGCCAGGTCATGGTCGGTAAAACCCTCGTGCAGGTTTATGAGCTCTGTGCCAAAGGTAAGCCCGGGGTTTATTTCCTTGAAGATATCCTGTATCCTGTTAATCTGGCTCTTACTTCCTGATATTATCAGGTTACTGTATCCCATATCACTGCTTTCCAGGAGCTTTGCACCCAGTAATTCAAAATCCTTATTGAAGGAAGGTTGTGGACTGGTAGCGAAATTATATTTTGAACTGACAGGGTTAAAAGGTTTTGAACCAAACTCGAGTATCCTGAATTTAGAAAGCGCTGATTGAAGATCCGTCCCTGTTATGGCAAGATCGGGTTTATTTATGTTTCTCTCATCATCTTCATTTGTCCATGACGATTTAAATATGCTGTCGATCCTTTCTTTTGTTATGATGAAATCCTCCATCCAGATAAGTGAGGATGGAGGGATGAATTCGCTTATGTCATCATTTGTCTTTTCAATGGTAATATCCTGGATATTTGGAACTATGGATACCTTTTTTACTTTTTCAATACTTAGCTGGTCATCAGGATTGAAATACCTGATAGATTCAATATCGTCTCCGAAGAAATCGAGCCTGAACGGTTTGTCTGCAGCATAGGAGAAGATGTCAACTATACTTCCCCTGACTGCAAATTGCCCCGGTTCATATACAAAGTCAACCCTCGAGAAATTGTACTCGGTAAGCACTTCTTCAAGAAAATCCATTGAGAGGCTGTCACCCTCGCCTACAGAGAGGGTGTTCTTCTTAAGTACCTTTTTGCTTATGACTTTTTCCAATATTGCCTCCGGGTAGCTCACAATTATGCATTTGCGCTTGCCTGTACCCAGGTAGTTCAGTACTTCTGTTCTCAGGACAATGTTTGCTGCTTCAGTCCTTCCGTATTGTATTGATCTTTTGTAGGAAGACGGGAAAAAGAATACCTGCTCATCACCCAGGACGGATATAAGATCATTATAGAAGTATGCAGCATCTTCTTTCTCGGGAAGGATTACAAAATGTGTTGTGGAAACAGAATTGAATAATGAGGCTAATAAAAGTGACCTTGATGATCCCCTTAAACCTTCAATGGCAATATTACCCTGATCAACATCCAGTATCTGTTTCTTTAAAGGGTCGAAATTTGGATGGCCACGGTACAGGTTGCCTAAATCTATATTGCTCATATTTCCTGTAAATGGGATACAAAAATAATCAAACAAATTAATCTGTACCAGAATATTCATTTTAAGTTAATTGACTATCTTTGATGGAGGCGTCTCATTACACCATTAACCCAATTGCTTACGGTATACAGGGTTCGATAGCTGGCTGGACCGGATGGGATGAGAATAAATATTAAATAGTCATATAATGAAGAACATAAGGTTATCCCTGTTTATAATGCTTTTACTATCAATGGTAAATGCTTGTTCCGACCTGGAGGTGATTAACCAGATGGAGCCCGATGCAATAAGGGTGCTTTCAGATACTGACGCCCTTATGGATATGGCAGGGGAGTCTTTCAGGATAATCCATAACCAGATGCAGGAATACTCTGGTGAGGCTCTCAATATGGCTGTTAAGGCAGACCATATGACAATGCCATGGGGCATTACATTGAACTTGTCAAGAAAACCCAGGATTAATTCATATGTTAATAACTCTTTATATCCGTATTACGGTTTTCAGTTACTGCCACAATGGGAAGAGTCCTAAAAGGCGATCTCATTAGCAAATACTATTATCAGCTTAATTTATGATGATGAATATACTGGCATTAATGAAGGGCAAATGCTCTTGCTGGAAGCTTTCAGCTGGTTTGTTACAGGTGTTGCACATGGATGCCTGGGACTGGTCTTCGATAAGTCTGTGGTTGTTAAACATGATAGTAATCCGGAAGAACTTAAGCTGGTATCATTGGATACAGTAATCACTGAATCGCTCTTGATGATTGACAGGGCAATAGAAATATCAGATGCCAGTTCATTTGAAATACCTCCTGAATGGATCGGAGGCCAGGTGATGACAAATATAGAGCTGTTTGAGCTGGCCAACTCTTATGCGGCAAGAATACTAGCCTGCAGTTCAAGAACCAACCACCAGAATGGTGAGATTGACAGGAACAGGGTTCTGCAATATGCCAGGAATGGGATTGACGGCGATTTTGAACCTGTGCTGGGTGATGCATATGGTTTTTACGACTTCTACTGGGTGTATATGTGTTATCCCGGATGGGCCAGGGTGGATATGCGTATAATAAACCTGATGGATCATGATTATCCATCGCGATGGCCGAGGGATAATATTTCCTGGAACACACCTGACGGCCAGGATCCGGGGGAAGCTGATCCTGATGATGCCAGGCTGCTGACAGATTTTGAATATCTTGAGACTAACATTTACCCTCCGGGCAGGGGTTATTATAATTTTTCACATTACAGGCATAAAAGGTATGACTATGTAAGTGAAGAGTTCTGGTATGGTAGTAAACCAAAGCCAAGCTTCCTGTCATGGGAAATGAAGTTGCTCGAAGCTGAGGCTTTATACAGGAACGGAAATGTGCAGGGAGCGGCAGATATCCTGAATGATCCTTCAGGACCTCGTAAAGTGAGGGGGCAGCTTCCTGATGTGGATCCGCAGTCAGACGATGTGTTAAGACTTATTCTTGACGAAAAGGATATTGAATGTTTTGGAACCGGGGCAGGCATCCAGTTCTTTGATATGAGAAGGACAGACAGGTTACAACCGGCTACATTACTTCATTTCCCGGTACCTGTCACTGAACTTGAGCTTTTGGACCTCCCGTATTATACCATACGTGCAATTAACGATGGTGTCGATGGTTCTCGCGGAAACTGGACAGGATATGATGAAGAATGATTCGCCTGGGTAAGGGCCTGTAAGCAAAAGGAATTATCCTTGGTAATAAATACTGTGCATACGACTGAGTCTACAATTCAGTCTATAAGCCCTCATATCTTATAAATGGGTCTTACCCTAATTTCTGCAGTTTATTTGTAACCATTCCGTACAAATATTCAAGATTATCATTTTAATTAATCAAATTAACTTAGCTGAATTACATTAAAAAGAATACGTAATGTTGTATCTATTTTAGTCCTTTGTTGTTCAAATGCTACCTTTTTATTTCTTTTAATATGTCCTATATTTACTATAGTGCTACTATCGGCAGTTAAATATTTTTTAAACGTAAAAATGAATAAGAAAATGATTTACCGCATTCCTTTATTCGCTATAATTATCAGTTTCATGGTCCTCAGTTGTTGTTCCAGCCCTCAGGAAGAATCTGAGGTAAGGCTGGTACTCACAGGACAGGCTCTTATTAAGAAGGATCCGCGATTGCGATGGGAAGATCCTTTTGGCACTCTTCGCCCTTTTCTCGATAGTGCCGATATTGCCTTTACCAACTTTGAGATGGCAGTTATCTCGGAAATGGATCGATGTGGCTTACCTCCCGACTACGAGGTATCTTTCGGATCGCCTGACTTACCGAAAGGAGAACGACCGGGTAACACAGGGGGACCACATGCAGTAACACCTGAGGTAATGAATTTTCTAGCTGAGATTGGCTTTAACCTTATGTCCTTATCCAATAATCACGCATGGGACCTGGGAAGTTGTGGAGTGGAAGCGACTATTAAAGCAGCGAAAGAAAGTGGTGTTTCACATGCTGGAATCGGTCCGGATAATTTAATAGCCACTGCCCCGGCTTATTTGCTAGTTGGAGACTTCACTATTGCGCTGATAGCATCCACAACAAGCCTGGACGAGAGAAATGCTATAATGCCCAATGTAAATGGAGTATGGACAGGCAGGCAGGATGACCGGGACAGAAACATTAACGCTGTCCGCAAAGCAACTGCAAAAGCTGATTTTGTTCTTTACTACCACCATTTCCAGATCGATCACGATGATTTCGAGGGAATGTCTCCCGGTGATACAAGCGATATTGGCCATATCTGTGTAGACGACCTGGCCAGGTGGCAAAGAGAGTTTGCCTATGCTGTGCTGGATGCCGGAGCATCTATATATATCGGGAATGGTGACCGGGCCTTTGATGGCATAGAAATATACAATGGTAAACCTTTAATACGCCAGATCGGTGGACTGGCTTACCAGGGACTTAGGCCCAATCTTGGCGCATACGATAAGTACCGACCCTGGGAAGGTATAATGGCAGAAGTTATTATCTCCAGAGATCAGATCATCAAACTGGAATTTATGCCATTGGACCTGGATGAGGGAGAAAGCTATCGCGCAGACCTTGACGACCTTGAGTTCCTTTCACGCCGTGGACTGGCACAGCTTGCCACAGGTGAACAAGCCCAATCTATCTTACAGCGCTTCAGTGAACTGTCGGCTAAGTACGGGACTGAGATGGAGATCACCGGTTCCAGGGCTAAAATAAAGTATTGAGTAAGAATTTATTCAGTCGAACCTGCAAATATTTATATTATCATAAAACAGACAGTAACTATAACTTAAAAAGAACTTTGTTGTATTGCATTAAATAGTATACGGAATGTTGAATGCATCTGTGCCCTGTGCTGCACTCTGAAACCTAATAATAAGATCTTTCCATTACCTTCATTAATTTCAACTATCGCCGGTTTACCCTGGATAAGATCTTCGCCCCGAATCCATCCACTCTCAAGAAGGTTGTTATCGGCATAGTTTGAGACAACCCTGATGTTCTGGGAGTTCAGTACCTCGAAAGCCTGAGAACGGGTAAAAAATCCTGTAAATTCACCCGGCATTCCAAAACCCAGCGGATGCATGGTATCTATCGTCATATTAAGTAAGGAACCAGGGCAAAAGAAACGATCTGTATGAAGCCTGTTTTTCACTCCTTTATGTTCAAAATCACCACTTAGAACATTTCTGACCGGAAGGTCAAACATATCTATGGCGAGGTTGCACGACTCGTCTATACAAACAAGTGTACCACCTGCCTGAACAAATTCTTTTAAAGCGCAGGTTCCTTTTTCTCCCAGTCCACCTGTATATTCAGGAAAAGTAGTTCCTTTAGGATTACCATTCCTTAAAGATTCCATATCTTCCGAAGGAAGTATAATACAATTGTAACTATTAAAAAGGTTTCCTTTAATAATATCACTGTTTTTAAGTGTCTGGTAGTTAAACTCAAAATCTTCCAGTACATACCGGGTCCAACCCTCATCCTTGCAACTCAACCAAGGTTGATATACTCCCGTACGTGGAAGTCTTGCTTCAATGACGTCCTGACTTATTTTCTTTGAAAGTTTTTCCAGGAAAACCACATCAGATGAAAGCCCCTTAAGAATAGTCCCAAGTTTTCCTGCAGAAATATCTTTTGAACTGATAAGCAGTGAACCACCTGCTGCATGATTATCACTGCCGGTTTCAATTTCAGTGTCACCGGTATATATTCCAAACTCAATATTATCATTGTATAGTCGGTTAATAAGGCGATAATCATCATTACCTGACGCCTCTACAAGGTAATATCCATTGTTCCCTGCGGCTTTATGAACAGATCCCTGAGGGAAAGGAATAGATTCGAGCTTACGCGAATGGCAGGTAAATTCATTCTCGACCATAATACGCTCAACGCCCATCTGTAAGGGAAATGTCCATGCAGACACATATGACTGGTTTGGAGCTGAAGGAGGATCATCTTCCGTCCCGAGATACATTGGCCTGTGCGGGTAATCCTGGTTCTCCATCAGATCCATAATATATGACCTGTATGGTTGCGAACAATAAAGAATATATGTGCCACCGGGATAAGATATTCCATCAGCAACAAATGGTTCCTCTGCAATATGAATATCTACTTTTGTTGCAAGCATTCGATCCAGCATCTCATAGGTACTTCTGGGGTCCTTCTGTACGGGAGGGATAATCCAGGCATAGGGTGATTGATTCTTACCCTGTTCTATTGCATCCTCTCCCATCATTATATAATTAGCCTGAAAGATATCGTGATAGCGGTCTGCTAATCTGAGCAATCCTATAGCAGCAGCTTTTTCATAGTTTACAATGTCTCTTAGTCTCCACCAGCCTCCAGGCCACGGATCAGGATGGTTCACTGTGATATCATATACAGGTAATCCCCGCCAGTTAGCTACAAGTTCATCTCTTTCAAAATAAAGGGGAGTAGCCAGGTCTACACTGGCTGCTTCTGTCAATATTCCTACGATATTGTGCTTAAAGGGAGTACTTCTCGAATGTCCTGTCCAGTAATTATCATACTTGGCGCTTGTTATCATGCCTGTCATGCCCCGTCGTTTCATCTCCGTGGTCATGGCACCTCCAATCATCAAAACCTCGTAATTTATTAAGGGGTGTATATTGGGATTTTGTGGCTCACCATAAGGAGGAAGAAAGAACCTGAATGAGTTCTTTCTTGTCTGGTGCAAATCCCAGAATATTGTTGGGAACCACTCATTATATAGAACGTCAGTAATAACCCTCGTTTCCTTTAGATTCAGCATATACCAGTCACGATTATTATCATGGCCAGCATATTTATGGTATAGATATGGAGGACTGTTACCTTCCCATTCCTCACCAAGGGTTCTTGCATACCACTCTGCAATCTTTTGCTGACCGTCAGGATTTGCACACGGCACCAAAACTACTATAACATTTTCAAGGATGGAATTTATCTCATCGGTATTTCCGGTTGCAAGGTCATAGGCAAGTTCAGCAGCCATCTGGCTGGCAGCCGTTTCAGTGGAATGGAGCTGGCAGTTAATCCAGACCACTATCTTGCTTTCGTTAATAAGTCGACTTCTTTCTTCTTCACTGCTTATAAGCCTGGGATCTGACAGTTTCTTCTGATCCTCTTTATGTTTTTCCAGGTTCAGAATATTTACAGGATCTGAAATCTCAACCAGTAGCATTGGTCGTCCTTCTGTAGTTTTTCCAACGTCACTGACCCTTACCCTGTCCGATTGTTTTCCCAGGTGATAGTAGTAGTCAACCAGATCATCATAAGGTATCATCTTTTTATCAGCCCCTAACTCATGCCCAAAAAATAAGGAAGGAGCCTTAATATCCTGCCCCGACAGAATACTAACATTAATTACCGTAAATAGTAAAAAACCTGTTTTTACAAGAATAATTGATCGTCTCATTTTATCTGTATTATATTGTTTACCTCCTATATAAGCTACCAGTTAACCGCTTACAATTTAAAGGCATAACAAAAATTAATCTTCATAGATCTTAATGAATATATTACCATCATCTTTTGTATAACCCCTGTACATACCATTTTCGGTAAAGGCCCATGCAATATTCCCTTTATTATCAAGAGTTATTGCTCCACCTGATCCACCAATACCTACCAGTTGCCTTTTTATTACATCATTTATCGCATCCTGCACGCTCATCCCTTTATGATCGACAAGGGCAGATATTTCTTTGGCAGTACATATCACCATATGCTTCTCACCCAAACCTGTTGTAGATACGGCACAGGTCTTATTATTTGCATAGGTACTGGCCCCTATTATCGGCGAGTCGCCCACTCTGCCAGGTCTTTTCCTGATACGTCCCCCTGTTGAGGTGGCTGCGGCGAGGTTTCCTTCCTTATCAAGTGCCACAGCACCTACTGTGTCAAATAATTTTTCTTTATCTATAGTATCATTAGTCTCAGGTGGAAGAGATTCTCCATATGGTATATCTTCTTTAAGTCTTCTCTGAAGTGAAGACCACATGCGTTCAGTAAAAAAATATTCTTCTGGCATAATATCTAATCCCATCTCCTGTGCAAATGCTTCGGCCCCGGTATCAACAAGCAGAACATGAGGAGTTTTCTCCATTACCAGACGAGCAAGGCTGACGGGATTCTTGATACCGCTAATAGCTCCCAATCCTCCTGCCCTGAGAGTCTTACCGTTCATAATGCATGCATCAAGTTCAACCTTGCCTTCGCTCGTATAACTTGCTCCTTTACCAGCATTAAAAAGAGGCGAATCCTCCATAACATTTATTGCTGCTTCAACAGCATCGACACTGCTGCCCCCCTCAACCAATAATTTGTACCCAGCCTTCAATGATGCTTCGAGTATAGTACGGTATTGTTTCTCCAGTTCCGGGGTCATTTCATCCCTCGATCTCACTCCTGCTCCACCATGGATAACAATAGCGTACTGAGTCACCTGATTAATATCCTTATACTCTGTTCTGCATGATTCAGGAATGAGTATAAATACCAGACCTATAAGGATAATAATATTTCTAACAACGATTTTTTTTACTTTATGACTTCTCATAACTTTTTGTTTTTTATTAGTTACTTCTTTATTACATATATCACCTTCCGGGAAATTTACATATCGGGAGTAAGCAGCCCCGGATATATCTTTAAATCTTTCTGTCTCCCTGAGATTTATTGTCAGTGGATCATTTACTATATATGGATAATTAAAAAATCCACCTATAACAGAATGTTCCAGATGCTCAAGCGCCTTTTCATAATTGCCGCCAAGGGTGTAAAAATGCACCATTCGGTATCTGCGCTCTCCGTCTATTATATCTCTCGATTCAAAAGAGATTAGTAGTTCAGCGAGATCCTCTTCCTGATTCATGAGAGCAGCTTTATATGCCAGTCCAAATCCTGACCATATACTCCCCGGATCATTATCATAAGATAAGTCAAAATACCTGATTGCACTTAGAGTATCTTCCAGGTACATATTAATCACTCCTGCATAGAAAAGTTGCTTTTCATCCGGAATTTTTCCCTGTGCTTCAAGGTTGTTACGAACAATTTCGAACGAATAATTCGCTTCCCGGTATTTCCCCAGATATATTTGAGATTTCAATATCTGCATCCGGGCGCTGACAATATTTTTCAAACTTGAGTCAAGCCCAATCGATTTATGATATGCATCGATTGATTCTTCCATTTTACCAGCATACCTGCTTACATATCCAAGACCCGAAAAATATTTCGCATACCCGGGATACTTTTGTGATCCCTTCAGAAACATATTATAAGAAGCTTCAGATTTGCCTGTCTTGGCGTAAAGGGAGGCAAGGTAATACATTGCATCCGGAGAATCTTCATTTAGCTCGAGAGCCCTTACCAGACTTTCTTCAGCTCTTGAGTAAAAGCCTGCTTCACCGCCCACCAAACCGGAGTATTCCAGGTAGGAATGTCCCAGGTAGGTCCAGGAAGGTTCAAAAATTGAATCTATCTTCACTGACTGTTCCAGTAGCTTAATACATTCAGCCCAATCACGAGCATTCTTTGGATCAGCTGCAATTGCTTTAAGATAAAGCTGGTATGCATCAGAATCTGATGATGAATAATATGATGCATTTCCAATTGATGCAGGACGAAACTTCTTGCTTATTTCAGAGACAATCTCCCTCGACACAATTAGTGGCATGCTGCTCAGTGATTCCATGGAAACCCTGAAGTTCAAGGTGCTGATAATATCACCCTGCGGAAACCTCGTCAATTCCAGGCCCAGTTTCAGACTATCATGTGCTATTATATACCTCCCCTCAATAAGGTATTCTATATCGAGTTGATTTCTTAGTTCTGGAAGCTTCGATATTTGTAAATCTATGTTTTTCACAGTACCAAATGATCTTACACTTATTTCCTTCTGGCAGGACAACACAGAAATAAGATCATAGGTCAGACCTTTCCCGATATACTGGTAAATGGTATCCTTATTTACAGATGAGAAAGGCAAAACTGCTAATTTAGTTATTTCAGGTGATTCGTAAGTTTCGTTGCAGGTGCAACAAAATAATATTGCACAGAAAACAGGAATCACCAGGCTAACAGGAAATCGATTCATATTGTCGCTAATTTTCCTCAGCAGGTGCTTCTTCCCAGATAAATTCCCTGTCTAAGGCATATTTTTCAAACCATGTCAGTTCAGAATTCATTTTGAACAGCCTGTGTCTCAATTCTCTCCATCCGTGTGGTTCACGAGGAGCAATATATAGTTCGGTCGGTACCCCGTTTGATTTCAATGCACGATAGAGCTCAATGGATTGAGGTGGGGGAACACGGACATCTTTTTCCCCAACAAAGATAAGAGTAGGAGTTGTTACTTTAGATATCTCACTCAGGGGTGAACTTCTCCAGTAATTATCTATTGGAGCATTTACCTGCCAGGGCGTCCCGTTGAACCAGGAAGTTCTTTGCTGTCTTGTATCGCTCTGTCCATACATGGAGATCCAGTTGACTGCTCCTGCACCTGAGGATGCTGCTTTGAACCTGTTGGTATATGTTATAATCTTGTTTGTCATATGTCCGCCTGCGCTCCATCCCATTTTTATCATCCTGTTTTCATCCACAAGCCCCCGACCAATAAGGTAGTCTACCCCTGACCTAACATCAAGGTGTGAATTGTGAAAATAATGACCAACCATATCGCGCAGGAATTCATCCCCATAACCGGTGCTGCCCCTGTAATTAGGGGCAAAGATCATATAACCCATTTCAGCCAGTGTTGGTATATAGACTCTCCAGCGCCCCATGCCGTACTGGTCTGAGCTTCGAGGACCGCCATGTGTCTGTACCACCAGGGGATATCTTATCCCCTCTTTGTATTTTATGGGATAATAGAGTAGTCCCTCAACTGTTGTGCCGTCATCTGACTCCCATTGTATTTTTTCCAGTCTTGGTAAAAGAAATTTTTCAGATAAATAATCAAAAATATTGGTTACGCGCTCCGGAGCAGATTCCTTCCCATCAGAAAGCAAATATAAATCTCCGTTATTCCTTTCATCCTCAATGCTCATAAGATGCAAGCCCGGGCCAGGATTGTAAGACCAAAAGGCTACTGTATGTTTTCCATCAGTAAGTTGTTCAAACTTATCTGTTTCCGGATCATAACTGAATAGTTCACTACGGACCCCCATATTTGCAATGATATAAATAGTTCTACCATCTGCCGACCACGATGCATTTTCGATATCATATGGAAAATCAGGAGCTTCCAATTCAATTTGTCCTGTCTCGATCATTACAATGAAAAGGTTGCCATTATAATAATATTCGAAGTCTTCATTAGCATCTGCGATAAAAAGGACACGCTTATTATCCGGTGATAATATTGGCATTGATTCAGGTATTTCATTCCTGGTAATCTGCTGATTTTGTGTTCCATCCTGATTCATTATCCATACCTCACGCCTGTCACTTTCTTCCCTGACCGGTGAGTTGGCCCTTGTATAAGCGATCATGCTCCCATCCTGCGAAAGCTTAAAAGACAGAACAGAGTAGTCCCCACCGGTAACTCTCATCTTGCTCCCATCATCTATCTTAATTTTCCACAAATGTTCCTGCTCATAATCCTTCTCAAAGCCAAAAATATCATCCCTGATCTCTATCCTGGCCTGTTTTTCTGCAGTCACAGGGTCGGGGGCCTTAAAATAAATATACTGTCCGTCTGGTGACCATTCTATACTTTTGACACTGGTTTGATGATTTGTAAGTTCTTTTGCCTCTCCTCCTTTGGCAGGCATGACAAAGACCTGTAATTTTTTTCCGGGATACGATTCAGATATAAAAGCAATGGACTTTCCATCAGGCGACCATTCCGGGTTTTGCTCTCCCTCAGGAAAGTCTGTTAGCTGTACCTGTCCTGATCCATCGGTTCCTACCTGCCAGATATGGCTGATTTGTTTATTCGCTTTCCAGTCAGCCACTGCAAGAGTATAAACGATATGTTTACCATCAGGTGATAGACTGGCTTCTTCCATATCAGGAATCTCCAGCCGGTCAATAAGGCTCATTGGTTTTTTATCCTGGGCTTTTGTCAATCCTGTCAGCAATGACAAACAAATAACCAGTTTAATGGTAATATTTCTCATCAACTTCAGTTTTATATGTTATTGCAAATAGATTATCTGTGAACTTGAATAAGCAGTTGTATACCTAAAAGTAGCAAACTCACCCTTTTCAGGGACATAGGATTCAATTATTTCACACTTTCCTGAAGTACTTATTTAATCTTTCAACAATAATTTTCTCTTCTGGAGATCTGAGAAAAAAAGTATCAATCATACGCCATTCTTGATTGCTGTAATAATTAAAATAATGGATATTACGTAAAAAGATAGGAGGGTCATCCTCTGTCATCAAACGATCCAGGTCTTCCGCATTGAACCCTATTTTTTCCCTGTCCCATTCCATTAAAACCCTGGGCACATGTGGCATCATAAGGTGCTCGTAGTAAATTCCATCATTCGGGATAATGGATACTGATAATCCAGGAATTTTTTGCAGTTCAGTCTGTAAATATTCTGCAAGTTTCCATTGCTGGTCATACAGCTGGTCACCTACCTGGGTAAATATCTCCAGCGCTACCGTTAACCCAACGATCTGCTCCTTGCTTACTTTGTGTCCGCGGCCCCACCCAGGATGGGGGAATGTATGATCACGGATTCCTTTAATGATTTCTGCTCCCTTCCCATTACCAATCATGAATCCTGTATTATTAGGTGCTCTTATGGCTTTCCCTCCGCTGAAACATACAATATCAGCACCCATCGCTATAAATTTATTTAAGTTGCTGACAGGGGGGAGTTCAGATGCTGCATCGACCACTATTGGGATATCGTATTTCCCGGCAATCTCAACCACCTCCTCAAATGGGAGATAGCCACGCGGTACATTATTGTAGGAGAATGTATATGAGATGCAACAGGTATTTTCTGTTATTGCTCCTTCGAGTTCTCTCTTTGAGGATTTCAATGTCCCTGCAATACCAAACTCAATGGCTTTTGCACCGGAAGCTATCCATTGGGGAGTATAATTAATGTAGTGCCCCCGATGCAGGAGGACTTCATTGGGCAAACCTTCAGTATGTGGAAGTCTGACCCATCGTCCATAGTTGTTTCCGGCCATGCATCCTGCAACAGCCAGTTCAATAGCTCCACCTGCACCGCTTGTTATATGAGCTTCCTCTGTTTCACATAGTGTTGCCACCTTATGATCTGCTTTATCAAAAAGATCGTGCATATCAACGAAGGTCTTTGCCACCTCGTTCATAGCATCAAGCACCCTGTCATCTATCCAGTTACCACCTATATTTGTTGACCAGTTCCTGGCATTAATATAAGATCGGACGCCAAGATCCTCCAACACACTACTTTTATACGGATAATCAGTCATCTTATTAAGAGCTTGGTTATTATTTCTGTTTCATGGTTTCATATTCAGCCTTAAGGATCGAATATCTTTCAAAGGCATCCTTACCAACTTTCTGAGGTGTGTTTGTTATCATTTCATAAAGGTATTCAGTATGTTCCGCTATCTTAGGTTTATCGTACCTCCTTGGTCCTTTTTTCAAAAGGTTAAGCTGATCATTCAGCCCTGCAAGTTTTCTTTTATTGTCTGTACCGGATATTTGCACTTCAAGCAAATCTATTCTCTCGCTTATCTGCTGGAGCAAAGATGCCACTTTAAGAGCCAGTTCTTCCTGTTCCCTCAGATCGACTACAGATGTCCCTGCATCTTCCAGTTCAGGATTGATACTAAATTCAAACTCCTGTTTATCAGTCTTATCACCAACAGCAAGTATAACTGAATACCTGCCCGGAGAAACTATTGGCTGTTTGAAAAACATTTTCTCACCATCAACCATATGTCTCAAATCCCAGTCAAATCTAAAAAGTCCGGTTTCATCAGGTTTATATCCACCTATGTCTGGCTCACACATCCAGACTAATTCTTCATCGCGGAATACCTGCAGAAATATTTTTTCATTTCGCATTTCTTCAGGTATAGTGAAATGAAAGCGCTGAGGACCTGCTATAAGATCCCTTGGTTTGAATAGTTTTATACTTTCATTCTCACCTGTTTCCATATACCTTAAAGGAGATATATCATCCAATATCCAGAAAGATCGGCCTAGCGTAGATATTGCAAGATCGTTACGAACAATCCTTAAATCTGTAATGGGAACAATCGGCAGGTTACGCTGAAACGATCTCCATGATTTGCCATTATCAAAGGAGATAAATAATCCATATTCTGTACCTGCATATAACAAACCTTCTCTTAAGGGATCTTCCCTGGCAACCCTTGCAACAAAGTCGGATGGTATACCTGAATCTCCTTCAGCAAGATTTTTCCAGCTCCTTCCAAAGTCGTTTGTGAAATAAATATATGGTTTATCATCACCAAGGTAATCTCGGTATACAGAGTAATAGGCAGAACCCTTCCTATGCGGTGACACTTCAATATTCGACACCCTGCCTCCTGCGGGCATAGCAGGAGTAATATCATTCCAGGTAAGTCCACCATTACTTGTGATAAAGAATTTCCCATCATTAGAACCCGTCCATATTACACCTTCTGTATGAGGTGACTCTTCTATTGCATAAAGAACATTATAATATTCTTCACCCGAGATATCCTCATCTATCGGTCCTCCACTCCTTATCTGAGTTCCCTTAATATTCGCAGTCAGATCAGGAGATATTACTTCCCAGTTTCTTCCGCCGTTAGATGTTTTATGTACGAATTGCGATCCATAATAAACCACATCAGGATTATGAGGAGAAACTTCAACAGGTGTTACCCGTTGAAAGCGATAAGTTATTTCAGAGGGGTGATTACTGTAAAGGCTTTCTGCACCAACCCAGTAGGCATGTTCTACTCCCAGTTCTTTATTGTAAACGCTGAATTGACCCTTGCAATTTGAATAGATAATGTTTGGATCACCGGGCTTTGGCACTGCCGGACCAGTTTCGCATCCACCCATATCTTCCCAGTACATCACATCTGTCAGACCATGATTATCATTACTGGTTAACACGTTCATATAAGGCTGTCTGCTTGGAACCCGAATTGTTGTATTATCCTGTTGACCCGAATAAAGGTAATAAGGGTACTGGTCATCCACATCACAGCTATACAGCTCTGCTGTTGGCTGGTTGAAAAGGGTTGACCAGTTTGCTCCTCCATCCCTTGATATTGCTGCTCCTCCATCATTACCCTCAATCATTACCATGGTATTTTCCGGATTAATCCAGAGATCATGATGATCGGAATGGGTAGTTGGAATTTTATTCCATGTACGGCCACCATCAAATGATTCCCAGTATATTTTAGTGCCGGATAAAATATGGTTGGCATTTTGAGGGTTAGCCGACAGGTTAGTAAAATAAAATGGCCTGTACATAATACTTTTGTGCGTTGCAGGAGGCATTATTACCCTTTCCCATGTTTCAGCATAATCATCTGACCGGTAAAGACCTTCAGTTCCAAAAGTTGCCTGGACCTGTGCCCAGACTCTTGAAGGCATATCACTGCTAACCGCAAAATCTATTTTCCCTATTAATCCTTCCGGTAAACCTTGTGTTTTCTTTTCCCAGCTTTTACCTCCATCCATAGACTTATAAATACCATCTTCAGCTCCACCACTGATTATTGTCCATGGTTTACGCTCAGCACGCCACATAGCAGCATAAATAATATCCGGGTTATCGGGAGCAAACTCGAGGTCGACTGCTCCTACTGAATCAGATAAGAATAGTATATTCTGCCATGTCTCTCCACCATCATCAGTCATATAAACTCCTCTCTCAACTGACTTCCTGAAAGGTTGGCCTATTACTGCCGCATATACTTTATCAGGATCTTTGGGATGAATAATCAATGATCCTATCTGGCCGGCATTTTTCAAACCAAAGAAATTCCATGTCTTACCAGCATCTGTACTTTTATACATTCCCTTCCCAACTATCACATTACTTCTTATTCCATCAGACCCGGTCCCAACATATACTATATCAGGGTTATCCTGGCAGACTGCAATGGCCCCTATTGAGGGGCTGGCAAAGAATCCGTCAGATATATTCTCCCAGTGAAAACCGTAATCGCTTGTTTTCCACAGTCCGCCACCGGTAGCCCCCATATAGAATACATTCTCCTTCATTGCAACGCCTGCAACAGCTGTTACACGGCCACCGCGTGATGGTCCTATATTTCTGAATTGCAATGGTAAGGAAGGTGCTACTGTTTCAGGCTGTAGTTTTACAACTGGCATCTTTTCTGCCATATGCTGTGCTGAAGCTGAGATATATATACCCAGAACCAGGCTTACACTAAGTGTAATCTTAATTAAGTTTTTCATATCAATGGAATAGAAATTATTCTTTTACAACTGAGTTGTTATTTTTTAAATGTTTCTTTTCAGAATGTGAAACAATAATGGTACCCACCATATCTCCCATTACATTAATAGTGGTTATACCCATATCAAGCAGCCTGTATATACCTCCAACTATTGCTGCGATCTCAAGAGGAAGATTAAAGGCCTTTACAAAGATCAGCGCAATGACAAGACCTCCACCCGGGATACCTCCTGATCCTGTCTCAAGAAGGAGTCCTATCATTATGATAGTAATAATAGAAGCCAGATCAAAATCTATACCGACTGCCTGGGCGGTAAATAGCAAAACTCCGATAAGCATTATTGCTGTACCATTTTTGTTCAGCTGAGTCCCCAGAGGCAGGGTAAAGGAGAATATATGATCTGGCAATTTGAGTTTGTTTTCGGCTAATTCAAGACCCATGGCTAGGCAGGCCCAGCTGCTGCATGTTGCAACAGACGTTGCGTATAATGCGCCTGTCTGGTTAAAGAACCTCCAGGGCGTCATCCTTGTGAAAAGATACAGAAGGATCATAAAGATAACAATCATTATAAGCTGAGTACCCCAGACTCCTCCGATAAATATTGCCAGCGGACCAAACATCTGCGACCCATATTCACCGAAGGTTGCGGCCATCAATGCACCTATGCCAAGCGGACTGATCTTTAGTACCAGGTTTACCAGCTCGATAAATATTTTGGCTATCATTTCAAGTCCCTTTGAAATCGGGTCTTTATATTTTGCCGGCATACTTACTATGGTTACACCAAGCAAAACTGCAAATATTACTATCTGAACCATATTGGCCTCTGCAAACGATCTGAAAACGTTATCCGGAACCATATTCAGGAACATATCAACAGCATTCGGAGTGTCTCCTATTCCTTCAGGAGGAATACTGTTAAGTTGAAATCCGTCCCCGGGCCTGAGCCAGGTAAAGGTAAAATACCCCAGGATAAACGACAGGGCAGAAGTACCGCCATAGAAGGCTGCTATCTTGACTGTTATCCTTCCAAGGCTTTTGACATCCCTTAAGCCTGTCAAACCTTTAAGCAGGTTGAAAAAAACGAGGGGTATTGCTGCCATCATAAGGAGCTTGATAAAAAGGTCTCCAAGTGGCTTGACAAACAATGCCTTCTCCCCAAATATTATACCGGCTATAGTACCGATGACCATCCAAATCAATATCCTGGTACCAAGTGAAAGGTCGCGGTACCAGGAATATATTTCTCCAATCTTCTTCATACCAGGTTTACCTGTTTAAATAGCTCAACGCTTCTTCGAGCAATAGATCATAATAATTCAGATAATTCTCTCTTCCCTGCGGTATATATTTGTCCACGATAGCCGGATTACCTTCAAGTACCTCTCCATTAGGTCTTATAGTATGACCAATATTCCACATAAATTTCACTACCGGCTTTCCACTGATGGGAAATACCAGGTCTTCTTCCCATTCCCAGGTATTGCTGTATCCACCTGTTGACATGCCAACGGAATATGCGAGATTATTATCAATAACAATAGATGCAAACTGATCAAGATGTGATCCTCCATATGGACCAAAAAGGCATACTGCTTTACCACTAAAATGCTTCTCTGCAGGTTTAATTATCCCATCTGAGTCTTTAGGTAAATGAGCACATTTAAAAGGAACATTATTGGAATATTCATCCCCTCTTTCAATAGCTTCTGCTACATCTGTTCTGAGCCATTCTATTAGCCATGTACCATCATCAAGCAACTCTGTAACACCACCGTCCAGTGCATCCTGTCTCCTTTCATAGCGCTCTTCCCTTTCTTCTATAAAGATCGGTATTACATCACTTATCTTAACATTACCAAAGGTTGTCTTGAATGGCTTTGGGAAAAGACGCTGGACTGCATAAGCACCCAGCGATCCTCCTCGTGAACGTGTTCCGTCCCAAATCAGGTCATAATCAAGCATATTGTTTTCATCTGCGTAATCCATAAGGAAATCCATATCTTCAACAAGGTTTTCGCGGAATCCGTACCAGTCAATAAGTAACAATTTTTCATGCTCGGGCGAAGTATATACATCAAATGTCTCCCTGTCGAGAAGAAGCTCAAAACCTGTATACCTGTTTTCTCCATGTGACTTATAAGTGTCCAGCCACTTGATACTTACCGGATCAAGGTAAGGCAATGATAGTGAATAAGTCCCCCCTTCGGGTTTTTCAAGCTCCAGTTCAAGGATCTCATTATTCATAGAAAGAGGATGCCCATAGTTTTTAAGAGAAATATCCTGTGCTACCTGCTTCCACAATCCTTTAATTGATGAAGCCCTTGTGTAGGGGGTAACATCAGCAAAAAAATCTGCAAAAGATTTTCCATTAACTGCAATCAGCTTGTCGCCAACCTCCGGGCTAAACCCTTCCGTAAATTCACTAATATCAGTGGCATAATCACCAACAAAGAAAAAGTAGTTATCATCATATGTATAATCTACCCTGAATATAATCGGAGCTGCCAGGTCTGTCGAATCGTCAATTTGCAGACCTCTTTCGATTGTTTCTATACTCAGGTGATGATCTCTTCTTGCATTGCTGATCTTCATCAAAACAGAGAACAATTCTTCATCTGTATCAGCTGCAATCATCTCTTCCTTATAAGCCATCATATCATCAACAGGGTCAAAGTTCATCAATTCATTCTTGATCGATGAGAATGCCTCTCTTTGCTTTGTTTTTTCTATTATATAATCAAGAAGTTGCTCCCTGTCTTCAGCAGTGCTTGTATTTGACTGTTCAGTTGTACAGGCAGGCATAATAATGCTTACTGCAATTAGCAATAGTCCTATTCTTTTTAAAGTTCTCATTATTAAAATGTTTATCTGTTTACAAATTTTCTATGAATTTACGGATTCTGGCCAGACCCTCTTTATTATCTTCCCATGTCTTTGAACATGTCATTCTGAAGTAACCCTCACCGTTATCTCCAAAAGATGATCCATGTACCAGTGCCACTTTTTCTTCTTCCAGCAGTCTCTCAACAAATTCTTTTGAAGGGATGCCCAGCTGAGAAATGTCTGCCCATACAAAGAATGCGCCTTCCGGGATCGGGCACTTTATTCCATGAATGCTATCAAGTTCTTCGGCAACGAACCTGGTCTTTTTCTCCCACTCACTCCAGTAATCGAGAACTTTCTTTCTGGCAGGTTCTCTGAAAGCAAGTGCAGCCCCTGCCTGAACGAATGAATTACAGCTTGTTATAAGATGTTGCTGTATTTTGTAAAGAGAAGATATGATATCCTTATGCGCATAAATATATCCAATCCTCCAGCCTCCCATAGAAAAACTCTTTGTTAAACTTGTTAACGTTACAGTTCGTTCTTTCATTCCTGGTAAACTACATAGATTAATATGCTTCCTCCCTCCCCATGGTATCCTTTCATATACCTCATCAGATAGTATATACAGGTTATGTTTGATAGCAACATCAGCTATCATCTTCAAATCTTCTTCTGTATGTACTACGCCTGTGGGGTTCTGAGGTGAATTAAAGAGTATTGCTTTTGTTTTGGATGTAACTGCTTTTTCAAGATCTTTATGATCCCAGCGAAAATTATTCTCCGCTCTTAAAGGAACAGCAACTGGGATACCTCCAAGATAATGGATAAGCTGCTTATAGCTTGGGAAGCAAGGATCTTCTACAATTACTTCATCACCTGGATTAATGAGAGCCAGGAAACTAATTGTCAGTCCCTGTTTTACTCCCATGGTCGCAATTATTTCAGATTCAGGGTCAGCAATAATGGAATTTTCCCTTTTTAATTTTTCAGCGATCGCACGACGATACTCAGTTGTACCGATTGCCATAGTCTGGTGTGTATCACCAGCTTTCATTGCTCTGATAGCTTCGTCAATAATATAATCAGGTGTGGGTTCAAATGCTCTTGCAGCCGAAAAGTCATATACTGTTTCGCCTCTTTCTCTCAATCTCGTAGCAATATCAGCGATACCAACTGTTGATGATTGTTTCGAATTTGTGACTCTTTCAGATATCTTAATCATAGATTTCTCAATATTTTCGAAATATACAAAATATAGTTCTGCTAACATCCTCTCATACCGGGGCCCTTCTGTTGGCCCCGATAGTGAGGATCCCTAAGAAACTATTTTATCAAACCAAGGAAATTATGTGCTCTATTGAATCCTAAAAACCTTTTATGGCTATTTTATCGAAATAGATGTACTCACCTCCTGAACTTGATCTCCAGATGATAACCAGCTTACCTGTTTTCATGTTTTCTGGAAATCCTGTCAGGGTAGTCCATTTTCCTATCATTGATGACCCTCCTGGTGTATATACTTCATCTTCGCCAGGACCATATCCTCCGGTAATTTCGAATAATTCCTCATCTCCATCCTCAGTTCTCCAAACAGCTATAACATAATCATCCTCTTCAAATGATGATCCTGTTGTGAAATAAAAACCGATCTCAACTTGGATTAATGTCATTGATCCAAGGGTTATCTCGTCAAATTCGAGATTCAGTTCACCGTCTGCATCCTCTGAAACATAACCTTGAGATCCATCAAAATAACTACCTACACCATCATCGAGATCGGTAGCGTTCGTAACGCCAAGGTGTATATCATCCGACCCTCCCGGATCTCCTTCTGTATAATATGTGTCAAATCCCATTTCGCCTCCGACTGATACATAATCAACCGGGTTGTTATCACCAGGCAGGTTAGGTAAAGAGGTGCCTTCAGGTGTCCCCTCATCCGGGACATTGTATATTCCACTTGGAGCGGGAACAGGTTCTTCAAAGCTTGTGTAACCGTAAAGGTTCAGGTCGTCTTCGACGAGAGTAATATCCAGGGTTGTCCCGTACTCGCCATCAGGTCCTCCGAGCGTATATCCGCCTGCGTCAGTAATTGTAAACGTGATCTTTCTGTTCCCAGTAATATTATCATTATTGAGGACAGCATCGATCAGTGTAATGGTAGCAGACGCAGATCCAGCAGGTATTATGGCAGTTCCACTGCCAGCTGGAAGAGAATAATCCACTCCCTCCGTAGCATCTGACGAACTTACAGTATAAGTTAATGATATTTGCTGCGATATAGGTTTTGAAGATAAGAGGATAGTTGCTTCAACTCCAGTACCTGAATCTTCACGAACGCTGATTCTGGAAACCTGGAATCCTATCCAGGTAAAATCATCCGGAATGAGGAATTCATTTTCCTCGAAGCAGGAAGATGTAATAACCACTATTATCAGCATTAAATAATATTTCAAATATTTTTTCATAGCTCACAAATTAAAAGTTAAATTTAATATCCCGGATTCTGTTCCATGTTCGGGTTCGCATTTATCTCATTTATCGGTATTGGCCATGCATAAAGGTTTGTTGGATAATTAACGGTACAATTACCATTGGTGAGTGTACAATCGCTTCCCCGAACAAAGCCTCTCTGAAGCCTCTTAAGGTCAAACAGCCTGTGGCCTTCCCATGCCAGTTCCTTTCGCCGTTCAGTAATAATGTCTTCAACGAGCTGGGTGCCGGTTGAGGTAATTTCGGAAGCTCCAGCCCTATCGGTTATACTTTTCAGAAGAGTTAGAGCCCTTGCCTCGCTACCAACACGGGCTTCGCACTCAGCAGACATCAGCACAAATTCCGAGAGCCTCATCACCTGAATTGCATGAGCATCAGCATTGCTACCCAGACTACCTGGATATTTATATACATGTCGGTCGGGAGAGGGAGTTGCCGGTTCATCAACCCACCAGTAATTTCTTACATCGGCAGGTTCATAAAGAGCCAGCAGATCAGCAGAAGGCCCGTGGGCAGCATTACCATCGTTCGCAAGGAAAATGTCGATGAATGACCTGTTGGCAAAATCACCATCATCTTCATCAACTTCCAGCTGGAAGATAGCTTCACTCTCAACAACCGGGGCAAGCTTGAACCATTCATTAAGGAATAGAACCGGGTCCGTGAATGCAGGAGGCGTCTGTAGTCCGGGAGTATAATCAGAAAGGATGTAGCGGCCACTGGTGACAATCACATCTGAGTCATCAAGAGCGTTTACATAATCTCCCATATAGAAGTATAACCTTGCGCGTACACCAATCGCTGAATAATAGTTGAAAAAATAGATGTCATCTCCTGAACGAAAATTGGACAACTCCGTACCATCGCTCGCCTGCAGTATTGATATTGCCTCATTTATATCGGCAAATGCATACTGGTAAACTTCGGCCATAGTATTCCTGGGCGGATCTGTTCCTGGCTCCGATTTGAATAGGTAAGGGACTGCCAGGTGGCTCTGGTCGGCAGTGAAGTTGTAATCCTGGGCAAAGATCCTTGTAAGGTCAAAATGTGTCATTGCACGTATAGCCAGGCATTCTGCCTTCACCCTTTTTTCAAAGTCTGCATCGAACTCAACTGCCTCGAGTCGCTCAAGGATATTATTCACACTGGCAATGGTAATATATCCATCCGGCCAGAATTCATCCGCCGTGTTGTAGGCATTAAGGTCAAGTGAATAGGCAAAGGGCAACCTGTCGTGGTTGGTACCTGAAGATTCACGGTCAGCAGGCCATACACCGTTATCAGTAGCTGCATCTGCTATTACAGTAAACTGTGTCCCTAGGTATCCTGCTTTCTGAAGTGAAGAATACACCCCGTTAAGAGCAAGTACAACATCTTCCTCGCTGTATAGGGCAGCCTCGGGGGTCAACAGGGTTTTAGGCTGGAAATCGAGGTAATCCTCGCAGGCATAACTGAAACCTGCTAATACAAATATTATAAATATAATCTTTTTCATAATCCTTGGATTTTAGAAATTAGCGTTTATTCCGAAAGTAATTGTCCTCGGAACAGGATAATCTGAGCCATCTTCAGTAACTCCCGAGGAAACATTCAATCCTCCGAACTTGGTAAAAGTAATTAGATTAAGTGCCCTTAAACTGAATGAAAGGTCTAACATACCAAGCTTTGAAGTTATTGAAGAGGGCAGTGAGTAACTGAGTTCCAGGTTTCTTAGCCTGATATAGGAGGCATCCTCCAGCCACCTGCTGGAAGGTCCCGGATCAACATATGTTGCATCAAGTTTCGGTACGCTAGTAATATCACCCGGATTCTGCCACCTGTCGAGTTCATCAACACACATATTTCCTCCTCCGCCACTTCCGCTCATCATATGATCCTGGTACAATGAACGGTAAATCTTACCGCCATACCTGAAGTAGAACAGACCGGAAAGGCGAAATCCCTTAAAAGTGAAGGAATTCTCAAAACCACCGTAAAATCGTGGTGCAATGGTTGGATATGTGCCCTGAACCTTAATTTCGGCATTACTGTAATTAAAGGTTGTTTCACCTGTCGAGGTGTAATAAAGCGGTCTGCCTGTTGCAGGGTCAACACCGGCATATGTTGGCATGAACCACTGGTAGGCAGGTTGACCTTTAATATGTGCAACATCGTCACTTATAATCAGAGTATCTACATCAGTTGCCAGTGACAGAACCTCATTCTTATTGGCTGATATGTTAAATGATGAGGTCCATTCAAAATCGCCGGCTGATACATTTACGGTATTAATAGTCAGTTCAATACCGTTATTCTTTATCTGTGCAATGTTATCGATTATACTTGAATACCCGGATGTCAGCGATATGGGTCTTTCAGAAATAAGATCAATAGACCTGATATCGTAATACTCAACTGTTGCGGTAATCCTGTTTCCGAGTAAACCTATATCGAATCCAATATTCAACTGCGAACTTTGCTCCCACTTGAGAAACTGGTTTCCCGGGTTATTGATAACGGTCCCCGGGTTTGGAGCTCCCGGAAGATTATATGCGCCTCCAGGACTATATGTTTTCCTCCAATCGAAATCGCCTGAATTCGGATTACCTGCTATACCGTAGCTTGCCTTTAATTTGAGGTTCGAGATCATGTCGATTGACTCAATAAATGGCTCGTCCGAAAGTGAATATCCAAGACCAAAGGCATAGAAATTACCCCAGCGGTTATCTGGTCCGAATACAGATGAACCATCACGCCTGAACGATCCGTGTACAAACAGTTTTTCACCGTATGTATAATCAGCCCTGGAAAAGACAGATAGGAGGGTACCCCCGAAATAATCGTAATCAAGTTTACCGACTGACGTTGCCTGTCCGGCAGCAAAATTATTTATTGCATCAAAGCCAAACGTTACTGATCCGGCTGCTCCATCTTCACTAATCCTTTTATATGCTTCCGCACCAGCCAGGAGTTTCAGGCTGTGATCCTGGCTAATATTGAAGGTGTACTCGGCAACAGCATTGTAATTTGATGTAAGAGCCTGACTCCATGTCTGATCACCACGTCCTCCTTCGGTTTCAGCCAGGTAGTATTTTGACATAAATTCCTTTCTGGTTATGTAACTGAAGTCAAAAGCAGCGGATGCCCAGAGCTTTAAATTGGGTATTGGATAATAGTTTAGCCTGAGTGAAGGTAATGCCCTGTAACCCTCGTAGAAGTTGCTGGTAAGATCGGCAAGTGCCACCGGGTTATGCTGAGCGTTGCTCGGAAGATCGAAATTGAATCCCGCGCCATTGAGAGTAGCGGGAGTATTTTCATCAGCATAGGGGGACTTAAGAGGTGAGGTATTATAGGAACCCGAGAGGTTGCCTCCACGGCCTCCTCCTCCTCCCCATTCGTCATTCTGTCTTGTTGCAGAACCAAAAACCTTTACATCAAAGTCAAGCTTATCTGTAACTTTATGAATCAGGTTCAGGCGACCTGTATACCTTTTAAAGTCACTTCCCTTCACAACACCAGTTTCGTCGTAATAACCAAGCGAGAAATAAAAAGTGGTTGCCTCACTACCTCCGCTTGCAGCCAATTCATACTTCTGTGTAGTACCCGTCCTCGTTACCAGGTCAAACCAGTCTGTATCATAGTAATCGCCCGATAATGGCAGGTAAAGGTAACCACTTGCAGGATCATCCGGATCAATACCTCCATTTATTGCAGCTTCCCTGTAATATTCAAGATACTGGCTTGCATTCAATAGCTGGAATCCTTTCGGGTTTTCAATGTTGGTAACCCCGTACTGTGCCGTGAAGTCAATGTTGGTTTTTCCTGCTTTTCCTTTCTTGGTAGTTATTAAAACAACTCCATCAGCTGCCCTTGATCCGTATATCGAGGTAGCTGCAGCATCCTTTAGGAATGTAACTGACTCAATGTCGTTAGGATTAAACGTGTTAGAACTTGCAGCTGGTATTCCATCGATTACATACAGCGGTGATCCGCTTCCATTGAATGTTCCAAGCCCCCTTATCAGGATAGATGAAGTTGAACCTGGCTTACCATCGATGTTACTTACGTACACACCTGCAGATTTACCCTGCAACATGCTTATAGCATCCTGCTGTGGTATGTCCTTGATACTTTCTGACTCGACGGAAGTCAGTGAGCCTGTGAAACTTTTCCGTGTTGTTTCTCCATAACCAATCACAACTACTTCATCAAGCATTTCAAGACTTTCCTCGAGAGAAACATCAATTACAGAACTGGACCCAACAACAATTTCATAGTCATTAAAGCCCAGAAAGCTAAATACCAGGATCGCATCCTGGTTCTGGACAGTTATGCTGTAATTACCATCTACATCAGTAGTGGTACCAGTCATAGTACCTCTAATTACAACATTAACTCCCGGTAAAGCTTCTCCGTCAGCAGACGAAATAACCGTTCCCGTTATTGTCCTCTGCTGAGCCAGTACCTGTACAGGCACCAGAACAATCAATAGGAAAATAAATAACAGAAGTTTTTTCATTTTTTGAGATATTAGTTATTAATTTAGAGTAAGGGTCTATTCCTAAGTGGTTTGTATAAAAAATTATCCCCTTTAGCAAAACAAATTAGGAGATTTTTGTGACATAGGATCAGAAAAAAACCAAGAAGAATTTTATATATGAAATTTTCTGAAAAATTCTATATATTTAGGATGTTTACCTTAATCCATTAAGATGATTAATATGAATTCTAGGATTTTTGCAGAAAGGATAAGTATAATACTTGATTATCTTAAGAAGAATAAGATTCCACAGTATGAAGTAGAAAAGAGGTTGAACTATACTTCATTAAGTAAAATAAAAAACTTTGATCGTTACCCTCAGACAATAATAGAAAAGCATACCCGGCAAGAAATTTATGAAAGATTACTTGATGCTTATGACCTTTTATTCGATGATGTTACACATACTATAAAGCATGGGGAAAAAGAAACTTCAGTATCCAAACAAAAGGCAGATGAAGTCCATGAGGAATACTATTTAATGTATTATTATGCTTTTGCCCGTGAAACAGTAGGGAAAGCCATAGTGAGAATAATTGATAATAAGAAGGTAATAATTGATTACAGGTACGATGAGCACTGGGAGGGCAACTTAGAGGTAATTGAAAATTATACATTTATTGTTGCAGAAAAAATGGGTGAAGTAACACCGGTAAAGAAGCTAATTTGTCTTTTTACAGGAACCAAAAAGTCCGGGAGACCCATTTTGATAGGCACCTACAGCACTGTAAAAAGAGATGGAATTCCTGCCGCCGGTAAAATTCTTTTTGAAAGGATAGAGGACAAAAAGAATATTTACAGGAAAATTAAAAGTGACCCAGATCCCAGGATTACATATTACCTTATAAACCAGGTGCTGGTTACAGAAACATTTACTCCTAATACCCTTGATACCCTCAACAATACGTACAAAATGATTCAAAGGTGTGAGGGCGATTACTATTTCTTTTACCCAAAAGCTAATCATGAAATCCTGAGAGCTGAATTAACATGTTATGGTGATTCAAGAGTAAATCTTTATCTAAAGAATATAGCTTATTCTGGTGTAATAAGACCAATTGATAATCACACAACCAGATTCGACCTTAGTGACAAATCAGGCTTTACAGGGATTTATGAAGATACCATTGTGCTTTTTGCATATACCTCAAAATCTCAGTTTGACCCATTTTACTATTGTGTAGGAATTAGTAACGGTCTTGAAACCACTAATAACTCATTTTCATGTTTATTAATAGAGAGAGAAATATACGCAGATCTCCCGGAAGAAATTATCTCCTCGATTTTTAATAAACTGGGGGAATCCAATAGCATTTTTATTTTTCATTAACTCTGGATTCCGCTAAGCTGTGTAATGGAAATAATTGACTGGTTACAACCGGCTATATTACTTCATTTCCCGGTACCTGTCACTGAACTTGAGCTTATGGACCTCCCGTATTATACCATACGTTCAATTAACAATGGTGTCGATGGTCCTCGCGGGAACGGGACAGGATATGATGAAAAATAGTTATCCGTGTAAACGGATAAACTCCACTACTTTCTCTACCATGTCAACGGAACCCACAAAATAGGGTGTTTTCTGGTGCAACGACTCGGGTTTTATATCAAGGATCCTGTTGGTACCGTCTGTTGCCAAACCCCCCGACTCTTCGGCTATGAAGGCCATTGGATTACATTCATATACAAGCCTCAATTTGCCATTGGGATAACTCTCACTTTCAGGATACATATAAATACCACCTTTAAGAAGATTCCTGTGAAAGTCTGATACCAGGGATCCGATATACCTTGAAATATATGGCCTGCCTGATTCCTCATCTCTCTCCTGGCAATACTTGATGTATTTTTTTACACCCACAGGGAACTTGATATAATTTCCTTCATTGATAGAGTATATTCTGCCCGTCTGGGCATGTTTGATTGATTTATGCGACAGGCAGAATTCGCCAAGTGAGGGATCGAGGGTAAAACCGTTCACCCCATAGCCAGTCGTATATACCATCATGGTTGACGATCCATAAATTACATAACCTGCTGCAACCTGGCTGGTTCCAAGCTGAAGAAAATCGTACTCCTCGGCTTCTGTTCCTCTTTCACTTATTCTCCGATAGATAGAAAAGATTGTACCCACACTAACATTGGCATCAATATTTGAAGAGCCGTCAAGCGGGTCCATGCATACTATATATTTTGCATTAACGGCAAATTCATGAGTGAATGTAATTATGTTCTGGTTCTCCTCTGACGCCACACCACAGCATTCACCGCTGGATAATAGTGCACTTATAAAAACTTCATCGGCATATACATCAAGCTTTTGCTGATCTTCTCCCTGTACATTTATGTTACCGGCACGACCCAGTATATCGGCAAGACCGGCTTTCCTGATTTTACTGCCAACCATTTTGGCAGCGGTACCTATATGGTGCATTAACCTTGAAAACTCACCCTTTGCTTCGGGATAGTCTTTTTGTCTCTGTATGATGAAATCATCGAGGGTAGTGATATTGTAGCTTTTCATGATCAGGCTTGAATTTGGTTTGATGAGTATAAAGTTAACAATATGTGTCAATAAAAAGACTCCCATTGCAGGGATTGCTCTTAAAAATCATAATTTTGGAAAAAATTTCCTGAGGATGAAAGTATATAAATTCGGTGGAGCCTCTGTTAAAGATGCAGTAGCTATAAGAAATATTGGAAAAATCATAGCAGGATCTGATGTGCCTCTTATAGTTGTGGTATCAGCATTGGGTAAAACAACCAATGCACTTGAGAATGTTTTAAATGGACTGTACGGAGGTGGAGATGATCCCGTATTATTACTCAAAGAAGTTTATGAACAGCATCTTTCTGTTGTGTCTGATCTTGGCCTGGAGGATGAAGAATTGAATGATTGTTTGCAGGATTCATATGAAGACCTGAGGGAGTATTTGTCGGGGAGTAATAGAGAAGATTATGACAGGGATTATGACCAGCTTGTTTCGGCAGGTGAAATATGGTCAAGCAGGATTACTGCATCATGGCTCATGAGTGAGGGACACAGGTGCAAATGGGTGGATATAAGAAAGGTATTGATTACTGACAAACGTTTCAGGGATGCCAATATACAATGGGCTGAGTCAGAAGCAAGGGCGAATTTTATTTTCCGGGCCCCGGAGACTGATTTATTCCTGACCCAGGGATTTATAGGTGGTACGGAGGATGGTTTCAATACAACCCTTGGGCGAGAGGGTTCAGACTATACTGCTGCCGTGATTGCTAATATGGTGGATGCTTCTGAAGTGCAGGTATGGAAAGATGTCCCGGGTATTCTGAATGCTGATCCAAAATGGCTTGATGATGCCATAGTGATGGAACAACTCAGCTACAGGGAAGCTGTTGAAATGTCATTTTCGGGTGCCAAGGTTATACATCCCAAGACTATTAAACCGTTGCATAACAAAGGTATACCGCTGATAGTTAAATCTTTTATTAATACTGATGAGACAGGAACCCTTATAATAGGTGATGAGCATGAAGAAATAATCCTGCCGGTGTTCATTAGGAAGCAGAACCAGATCCTTATATCCATACTTTCGCGTGATTTCTCTTTTGCTATAGGTGATAATATATCAAGGATACTGGGGCTGTTTTATGATTTTGGGATAAAGGCAAACATGGTACAGGCCAGTGCAGTGAGCGTTGCCGTTTGCGCCGATGATGACGGAAGGAGAATCAGGAAGCTAATCTCAGAGCTTGAAAAGGATTACAGAGTCGTTTATAATACCGGCGTGGAAATGCTAACAATAAGGCAGTATACACCTGAGGCTGTTAAAAAAGTGTGCGGTAACAGAGAAATGCTCGTGGAACAAAAAACCAGACGCACAGTACAGATTGTAGTGAAAAATATATAGACAGTTTTATTTAAAGTTCAGTTTGAAAGCTGCTTCATAACCTATTAAGGTACCATCAATTTCACGATTTTCATATCCCAGCACAACAGATACTATCTCCTTTTCAATTTGCATACTTGCCGGGTTATAATACCAGTTCTCGGTAAATTGTATTTTGCCTATGTTGTTCCTGTCAAAGCCAGGCTCCAGTTCAGCCATTCTTACTTCATCAGGTGACAGTTTTTTACCTGTATGATAATCGTATGCTTGAATTTTTTCGGTATAAACTGCATTGAATAATTCTGATATCATCCTGCTCCCCTGGTAACCGTCAAGCTTCTCCACCTCCCATGGATCATCAGGGTCAGGTATCTTTATTACAACATCATATATTATATTTTCTGCAACCAGTATCTTTTCTTCGCTTAAAATTTTTTTATCATCCGTCTGTTTGCATGAGAATAATACTGCTGTAAGAAACAGGCATGCAATTACTGTCGCTTTCATAGCTTCTGTCTTTTAAAGGTTAATAATTCTCCTCTAAGTGTTTCATTTATCCGTCCCCTGTCATATGCAAGCTTACCGTTTATGAATGTTTTTTCAAGTGATGAACTGAACTCCTGGCCTTCAAAAGGAGACCAGTTACACTTATAGAGGATATTATTTTTATTTACTGTCCATCTTTTGTCAGGATTAACGAGGCACAGGTCAGCCTTGTATCCTTCGCGGATAAATCCCCTGTCTGTTATGCCAAAAGCTATTGCCGGATTATGACACATTTTTTCAACTATCTTCTCGATTTTTATTCTGCCCTGTTTTGATAATTCAAGCATGGCAACCAGGGAATGCTGCACCAGTGGACCTCCTGAGGGTGCTTTTGTGTATGCATTCTGCTTTTCTTCCATGGTATGCGGTGCATGGTCAGTAGCAATTATATCAATCCTGTCATTAATTATGCTTTCAATAAGAGCTTTCCTGTCAAAGGAAGTTTTTATTGAGGGATTCCATTTAATATAATTACCCTTTTCCTGGTAATCAGTATCATCAAACCAGAGATGATGCACACATACCTCTGCTGTTATCCTTTTTTGCTCCAGAAGGATACTGTTGTCGAAGAGATGCATTTCATCAGCTGTTGAAAGGTGTAATATATGTAGCCGGGTATTGAATTCTTTAGCAAGACTGACTGCCAGTGATGATGACCTGAGGCATGCTTCACGGCTCCTTATTGCCGGGTGGCTATCTACAGGAATTTCATCACCGTACTTCTCTTTGAATTTTTTCAGGTTTTGTTGTATTGTGGTTTCATCCTCGCAATGGCATGCGACAAGTATGGGTGATTCAGCGAATATCTTTCGAAGGCTGTCAATATTGTCTACAAGCATATTGCCTGTGGATGAACCCATAAATACTTTAATCCCGCATGTAGTTTCCGGATCTACATTCCTTATTTCTTCTATATTATCATTGGTAGCACCTAAATAGAAAGAGTAATTACAGAGTGACTTATCTTCAGCTATTCGCTGTTTCTCTTTCAAAGCTTCCAGACTTATTGTCTGCGGAATGGTGTTGGGCATTTCCATAAAACTGGTAACTCCTCCTGCCACGGCTGCCCTGGTCTCAGAATTTATGTCAGCCTTATGTGTTAGTCCGGGTTCCCTGAAATGTACCTGGTCGTCAATTATCCCCGGTAAAAGCAGCCTGCCGTCAGCTTCAATAATATCAGTTCCTTCAGGAATACTGAAAGTATCGTTTGAAGTATAAATTGCTTTTATCCTGTCGTTTTCTATCAGGACACTTCCCTTATACTTCATTCCTTCATTTACTATGTCAGCCCTGTGAATGAGTTTTTTCATGCTGTGCTTTTTCTCTTATAGGTCCTGGAGTAACTTCTTAATTTCATTTTTATTACTCCCCATAAGGCCTCATTGAATATTCCTCCACTCATCTTTGAAGCTCCCTCCTGTCTTTCAGTGAAGATTATAGGTATTTCTTTTATTTTGAAGCCAAATTTCCAGGTTGTGAATTTCATTTCAATCTGGAAAGCATAACCTCTTGACCTTATATTATCAAGGTCTATTGTTTCAAGGACTTCTCTTTTATACGCCTTAAAACCTGCAGTGGTATCTTTTATCTTCATCCCGGTAATTAATCTGACATAGATGGAGGCCACGTATGACATAATTACTCTTCCAAGTGGCCAGTTTACCACGTTAACACCTGATATATATCTTGAACCGATAGCCAGGTCGACACCCTCCATACATGTATTATAGAGCCTGACAAGATCTTCCGGGTTATGGGAGAAGTCTGCATCCATCTCATAGATTATATCATAAGCCCTGTCGATGGCCCATTTAAAACCTGTAATATATGCAGTGCCAAGGCCAAGCTTTGCATTCCTGCTTATCAGGTTCAGATGCTTATGTTTCCCTTGCATTTTTTGGACAATATCCCCGGTACCATCTGGTGAATTATCATCAATAACAAGAATATCAAAGTCCACTTCGAGTAAAAAGATGCTGTTAATTATCTTTTCTATATTCTCCCGTTCGTTATATGTCGGTATGATTACGAGATTACCCGGCATAAAATTTCTTTTAATATGCGAAAATACGGAATTCAGATTTAATACTACGAATTAGCGCGAATTTTTACGGATTAGCACGAATGTTGGTTCTGGAATTATTTTCCGACAATATTTTTGTGAATCGAAAAAGATGTCTATTTTTGCACC